>JAXDMI010000129.1:0-4217 GCA_034666145.1 Myxococcales bacterium
ATCCCGAGCAGCGCCGCGAGCTCGCCTGCGCCGTTCGCCGCGCGGATCTCCGCCGCCTTCCGCACGAGTCGCAGCGCGCCCGGCTTCTTCGCCATCTGCGCGTCGAGCGCGTCGATCTGCTCGTGGATGATGCGCGCCATGCCCTTCACGCGATCGGCGAGCGGGAGCGACACGAGCCCGAAGAACTGCGCGCTCATTCCGCCTTCGCGCATGCGCGGCAGATCGACGTGGCCTCCGAACGCCGCCATCGGCAGCGGCGCTTCGTGCATCTTGTGGAGGTCGTAGCCCGTCCAGCGCGACCACATCAGCGTGTCGGCGTGCAGATCGATCGGCGGATGCTCCGCGTGGAGGGAGCGCGCCTCGTCGGAGCCCAGCATCGGCCAACCGTGCGCCGCCCGCGACGAAACGTCCACGATTTTCGAGTCGAAATGACCATTCTTGATATTTCCGATGCGACAATTACATTGGGCCGGTGCTGAGGCTCTCGAACCGCGCTCGTTACGCCGTCCGGGCGCTCTACGACCTCGCGTTCGCCGACCTCGACGTGGCCACGCAGGTGCGCCAGGTGCGCCAGGTGCGCCAGGTCCGTGACGTCGCAAGCCGCCAGCGCATCCCGCTGCGCTTCCTCGAGCAGATCTTCCAGGAGCTCAAGCGCGCCGGCCTCGTCGAGTCGAAGCGTGGACCACGCGGCGGCTTTCGCCTCGCACGCTCTCCTGACGACGTTCGCCTCGGCGACGTGCTCCGTGCCGTGGAGGGCCCTGTCGCGCTGGCTCCCCATGCCCCGGCGCGCCGGGTGGATCGACATCATGTCGCCGACATGCGAGAGGTGGCCGATGCCTTCCTCGCGGACGTCGGGCGCTCGGTCGAGCGCTGCTTCGACGACGTCACCCTGCGCGACCTCTGCGCTCGCGGCGAGGAGCTCGGCCTCCGCGCGGGGAAATCGCCGGCCGCCACGCATTCTTCGGCACCGCCGCCGCGATGGGTCATCTGATGGAGCATCCGAGAGACACGCGATGATTGCCGGTTCCATGCTCGAGCTCGTCGGCGAGACGCCGCTCGTCCGCATTCGCGGCGCGTGGCTGGAGCACGACGCGCGTCCGCGCGCCGCGGTCTGGGCGAAGATGGAGCACCTCAACCCCGGCGGCAGCGTGAAGGACCGCATCTGCCGCGCGATGATCGAGGACGCCGAAGCGCGTGGCACGCTCCGTCCGCCCGGACCCATCGTCGAGCCCACGAGCGGCAACACCGGCATCGGCCTCGCGTGGGTCTGCGCCGTGAAGGGCTATCGCCTGATCCTCACCATGCCCGAGAGCATGAGCCTCGAGCGACGTCAGCTCCTCGAGGCGTACGGCGCCGAGATCGTCCTCACGCCCGCGGAGGCGCAGATGGACGGCGCCATCACCGAGGCCCGGAAGATCAAGGAGCGCACGCCCGGCGCATTCATGCCCTCGCAGTTCGACAATCCCGCGAACCCCTCGGTCCACGCGCGCACGAGCGCGCACGAGATCCTCGGCGCGATGGAGGGGCTCTCCATCGATGCGTTCGTCGCGGCCGTCGGCACCGGTGGCACCGTGAGCGGCGTCGGTCCCGAGCTGAGGAAGGTGCATCCCGGCGTGCGCATCGTCGCTGTCGAGCCCGACACCTGCGCCACCATCTCGCGCGGCGAGAAGGGCCCAACCAAGATCCAGGGCATCGGCGCCGGGTTCGTTCCGGCAAACTACCGCGCCGGCGTCGTCGATCAGGTCCGCACCGTGAAGGACGACGACGCGTGGCGCACCAAGCTTCGCCTCGCGCGCCGCGAAGGCTTGCTCGTCGGACCGAGCGCCGGCGCGAACGTGTTCGTCGCGTTCCAGCTCGCCGCCGAGCTCGGCGAAGGCAAGAACGTCGTGACCGTGCTCTGTGACACCGGAGAGCGCTATTTCAGCCTCGACGAGTACTTTCCCGGCATCAGCGCCGACGATGTGGATCCCGTCCACGACAGCGCCAGCGGTGGCGGAATCGGAGCCTCCCTTTGAACAACAGTCTCGTCCTCGCCGGTTCGCGGGTGCTCGTCGTGGGCGTCGGCGGCCTCGGCTGTCCCGCGGCGCTCGCGCTCGCGCGCGCCGGTGTCGGCACCATCGGCATCGCGGACGACGACGTCGTCGACGCCGGCAACCTGCATCGTCAGATCCTCTTCCGCGACGAGGACGTCGGCAAGTCGAAGGTGGAGGCGGCGGCGTCTGCGCTCCTTCGCCACATGCCGAACCTGCGCATCGAACGTCACCACACGCGCATGCTTCCGCAGAACGCCGTCGAGCTCGCGTCGCGCTACGACGTCATCGTCGAGGGGAGCGACAACTTCGCGACGAAGTTCCTCGCCGCCGACGCGTGCCGCATCGCGAGGAAGAACGTGGTGCATGCCGCCGCCGTTCGCTGGCACGGCACCGCGCTCGCGGTGGGCGCCACCGGCGGACCTTGCTACCGCTGCCTCTTCGAGGACCTGCCGCGCGAGCACGCGCTCCAGCCCAACTGTGCAGAGGCCGGCGTGGTCGGTCCGGTGGTCGGTGTCGTCGGCGCCGTGCAGGCGGATCTCGCGCTCTCGATCCTGCGCGGCGAGGACGTCGCCGGCACGCTCTTCACGTTCGACGGCAAGACGCTCGCCGCGCGTCGTCGCAAGATCCCGCGCCGCCAGGGCTGCGCGCTCTGCAGCGACAAGCGCTCCATCCAGCGCATCGACGCTTCCCGTTACACGACCGATACTCCCAACCTCTAGATCCGAGCTGAAGCCATGGACACCATCGTTCGAATCCCCGCTGCTCTTCGAAGCCTGACTGCCGGAGCCGATGAGGTGAAGGCCGCCGGCGGTACCGTCGGCGATGTCATCGAAGACCTGGAAAAGAGGCATCCCGGACTCCGCGACCGCCTTCTCGACGAGAAGGGCGTGCGCCGCTTCATCAACATCTACGTCGGCGAAGAAGACGTCCGCTTCAGCGGCGGTCTCAAGACCGAGCTGAAGGCCGGCGACCAGATCACCATCGTGCCCGCGATCGCGGGCGGCTGAGCAGCCCATGGCCACCGACATGCGCGTGCGGTACGGACGGCAGATCCGCTTGCCCGAGATCGGCGAGGCGGGACAGGCTCGTCTCCTCGCGAGCGAGGTGGTGATCGCGGGGGTCGGTGACGCGCGCACGGTGGAGGCTGCGTACGTCGCGCGTGCGGGCATGCGCGTGGTCGACGACGCGAACGCCGAGGCGAAGGCCAGGGCGAAGGCGGTCACCGACGGCAGCGACAAGATCCATGTCGCGACGCTCGCGGCGCTCGGTCTCGTGGACGCCGCCGCGCGTGACGTCGGCGACGGCGCGCTTCGAGCGCTCCTCGCGATGCGGAAGGTCCTCGGGATGAACGACCAGCCCGACGGAGCCGGAGGAGGCGCGACGTGACCGGAGTGGCTCGCGTCCGGCGCATCGAGTCGGTCGTCGAAGCGGTGGGCGACACCCCGCTCGTGCGCCTGCGCGTCGTCACCAAAGACGCGCCCGACGTGGCCGTCTACGCGAAGCTCGAGTTCGAGAACCCGGGCGGCAGCGTGAAGGATCGCGCGGCGCTACGCATGATCCAGGATGCGCTGAAGGACGGACGTCTCCGTCGCGGCAAGACGCTCATCGACTCGACGAGCGGCAACACGGGCGTCGCATACTCGCTCTTCGGCGCCGCGCTCGGCATCCCGGTGAAGCTGGTGATGCCGTCGAATGTGTCGAAGGCACGCAAGGACATCGCCCACGCGTTCGGTACCGAGATCATCTTCACCGATCCGCTCGAGGGCTCCGACGGCGCCATCGTGATCGCGAAGAAGATGGCGGCGGAAGATCCAGAGACGCTGTTCTACCCCGATCAGTATGCGAACCCGGGGAACCCGCTCGCGCACTACCACGGCACCGGCGTCGAGATCCTCCGCGACGTCGGCGATCAGATCACGCACTTCGTTGCTGGGCTCGGCACGAGCGGCACGATGATGGGCACCTCGCGTCGGCTCAAGGAGCATCATCGTCCCATTCGCTGTGTCGCCGTCGAGCCCGACTCGCCGATGCACGGCCTCGAGGGCCTCAAGCACATGGCCAAGAGCATCGTGCCGGCCATCTACGACCCGAAGGCGCACGACGAGCTGTATCCGGTGAGCACCGAGGACGGCTGGGACATGGCCGATCGTCTCGCGCGCGAGGAAGGGCTCCACGTCGGACACT
>JAXDMI010000130.1:0-9466 GCA_034666145.1 Myxococcales bacterium
GACAGCGCTCGCCCACTTCGTCGACGAATGTGCACTGCTCGCCATCGCGCTCGAAGACCGCGCGGCGCACGCCAGCGGGTATCGCGCGCCCGCGACAGGTGCCCGAGCCCGAGCCCGCGCCCGAGCCCGAGCCCGCGCCTGCCCTTGGCTTCGTCGGCTCCCTCGGCGCCTTCACCGTCCCGAGCCGCTCCTTTTCGTGCTTCGCGAGCAACAGGTCCATCGCCGCGTCGATCACGACCGCCAGGTCGCCATTCGGGTTGCGATGGCGCATCAAGTCAGACGCGCGTTCGAGCTTCGCCTTCAGCTCGGCGCTCGCCGTGAGTTGGACCTTGTACCGTGCCTCCGAAAGCGGTTCGATCCGCGCGCGCGGCGCGCTCGGTGCGCTCGGCGTATGGCTCGCGTCGGAGCCCGCAAAGAGCGTCGGCCTCGCGTCATTCGTCGGCGCGCCGAGCTCCACGATGGCCGATGGCACGTCTGGCTTCGGCGCGAGACGCGCCAGCAGCTCTTCCACCTGACGCTGCGTCTTGCCCACGACCGCCGCGGCGAGCTCCTCGACGTTCTGCTCCGTCAGCTGCGGCCTGAGCAGCACGAGCGTCGACAGATGGAGTTCGCCCCGTTCGATGCGCCCGAGCAACGCCGGGAACCGCTTGACCAGCCGCGCCGCCGTGATCCGACGGAACGCGGCCCCTTCGCTCATCCCGAGACGCCGCTGGCAGAAGTCGAACATCGACGTGCATGCCGCACGCAGATCCAGACGTCGCTCCTCCACCTCGATCAGGTGCACGATCAACCGTGCCGTCAGCACATGACCCTCGGCGCACAGGGACGAGAGTCGAGACACCAGCGCGTCATCAGTGAGGTCGGTCAGATCGTTGCGGTGCATTACACCTCTCTACCATCGTCATTTTCGGCGCTCTGAGCGCCGCGCCTACGCGTCGTCGCGGTCGCGATCACCTCGCGAGATCTCTCGCGCGCGAAACGCGCGCAGCACGCCACGAGGCGGCCGCACGACCTGCCGACGGCACGACTCGGTGCTCGGCGCACCGAAGCGCTGGAGAAGGCGTCAACATCAAAAACGCGGTTCAGACCGTTTTCGTGCCGAGCACGACGCAGTGCGGCCGCATGAAGCGATTGGCCAGGCGACCCCGGACTCGCTCTACCGTACATCCGCATCGTTCGATGCCGAGCCGCTTGCTGGAGGTCGAATACCCGCCTCACTTCAAGCTCGAACGAGCTTACCCAAACGGAGTGATCTCGTTCCGAGACAGCCAGTGGGTACCTGTCGAACTGCCTTCCTGGTGAGGTCGTAGGAACTCGAGGAGATCGGTGACGGTCGCTGGCGAGTGCACGCCATTGAGACTCGCTCGCAAGATGCACCTGCGCTCGTCGCTCATCACCGCCGCGCTCGTCACCACGAGCGCATTCGCGTTCGGAACCGTGCTCACATCGCGCTTGGCATGCTCGACGTTCGCAACGCGAAAGGTCGGGCCGGCCGTCGCTTCGGCATTCTCGTTCGACTCGACGGTGAAGTGACTGCGCTACGCCGCAAGCGGCGCGTGCGGCGTGCGGGCTAAAGACCTTCGAAGAACTGACTCTCCGCAAGGTCCCGCCCTTCGGCGGGGGCTGCCGCCGCCACCGCGGAGGGGTGCCAGCGGCGTGGCTCTCCATCGTGACCGCGGCCGCTCGCCAAGTGGGTCGAAGTCGCCCGTGAACCCATCACGTCCTCTGTGTCGCGGCGCTAGACTACTCGCCGTCGAGCTAGGCCTGCGCCGCCAGGCAGCACTTCTTGTGCTTCTTGCCGCTGCCGCACGGGCACGGCTCGTTGCGCCCCACCTTCGGCGTCGTGTTGACCACTTGGCGCTTCGACTTCCAGTACGCGTGGAGCCCGGCGACGTAGCTGCCGAGGCGCTCGCGCTGCGTGATCCGCCATGCGGCCGCGTCGGCGACCGGCTTGCCTTCCGCGTCGACGATCTCGACCCCGCTCTCGTTCGCGAGGGCCGCGAACGGGTAGAGGTTCTTCGTGGCGGTCTCGTCGCTGCGCCACGACTCGTGCATCCGCGCGCCGTGGAGGTAGCCGCTACAGAAGTCGACGGCCTCCTGGTCGGGCAGCTCCGGCTCGGGACAGATGATCTCCGGCGTCGTTCGGAGCGTCTCGCCGACCGCACCGTACAGCCGCGTGAGCAGCTCGATCTTCGCGCCCGCCGACGGATCGCTGTCGAGGGCTCCGTCACGTACGACCTCGGGGATCCAGGCGGCCGGCGTGATCGCGTCCGGTCCCGTGCGAATGGCTGTGAAGAAGCCGACCGTCCAGTCAGCGTTCACCGGTAGTCCGGCGAAGAGCTCCTCGAGCGCGCGCCCGTCATCCATGCGTTCACGGCCACCGAGCTTCATCGATTCGAAGTGCCATGGGCGGTTCCTGCCGTCCACCCGGACGCGGCTCTCATGCTTGGCCTCTCGCGCGTCGCTGCCTCAGCGCCGGGCACACCACGTGCGTCTTGAAATGCGAAGCGCCGCCGGGGACGAGACGGCTCGGGACCCTTCGTGCCGATCTGCCCCAGGCGCGGTCAGCCCAGGAAGGAAGTGTCGCGTGGCCGGAGCGCATGCAGGGCCATCGCCGGGTTCGAGCCGGAGTCTCGCGTGGCGCGTCGATCGTTCGGAGCTCGGCGTTCGTCTCTCGGGGCATTTCCGCACCCCCGATGCAGAGCGGATCGTCGCCGCCGTCCGACAGGCCACGAACGATCAGAAGACGGTCGAGATCGACCTCGGCAACGTCGCGCAGCTCGACGGTAGCGTCGCCGCGCTGCTCGGCTGCGACCTCAACGAACGCGGCGTCCAGTCTCGCCTGCGCGGTGCGGAGCGGTTTCGTGCGCTCTTCGAGCTCTGCACCGAAGGCGCACCGCCACAGCGGCGAGTGCGAAGGACCGAGCGCATCGTCGCGCACGTCGGGCGAGTCACGGTCGAGGGCATCGTGGGACTGCGACGGACCCTCGGATTCGTCGGTGAGCTCGCGCTCGCCGTGGGGCGCGTCATTCGCCGCCCGCGCGTCGGCCACTGGGAGGAAGTCCCCCTTCTCGTCGAACGCACCGGCCTCGATGCGGTTCCCGTCATCCTGGTCATCAACTTCCTCGTTGGCTTCGTCATGGCATTCATGGCGGCGCGCTCGCTCGCCCTGTTCGGAGCGAACCTCCTCGTCGCCGACCTCGTCGCGATCGCGATGACGCGCCAGCTCGGTCCGATGATGACCGCCATCATCGTGTGCGGCCGGTCCGGCGCCGCGTTTGCGACGGAGCTCGGCTCGATGAAGGTCTCCGAAGAGATCGACGCGCTCCGAACGCTCGGGATCCAGCCGTTCGAGTGGCTGGTCATCCCGCGCGTCGTTGCCCTGGTGCTCGTCCTGCCGGTGCTCACGCTCCTCGCGGACCTCGTCGGTATGGCAGGTGGACTGCTGGTGGCGGTGACGGACCTCGGTCTGAGCGCGGACAGCTACGTCGACGAGACGCGTCTCGTTCTCGAGCCCTGGGACGTCGTATCTGGTCTCGTGTCGAGCGTCTCTTTCGCGATCGCGATAGGCCTCATCTCCTGCCAGCAAGGCTTGGCTGCGTCCGGCGGCCCGCTCGGTGTCGGCCGCCGTACGACGGCCACCGTCGTCACGTCGCTCTTTGCGATCGTCCTGCTCGACGCCGCCCTGACCATCGCGTTCCGAGTACTCGGCCGATGACGAACGCCTCCCTCACACCGCCTCGATTGCACACGGCGAGCCCTGTCGTCGTGGTGCGAGGGCTCGTGGTTGGTTGGGGCGACGTGACGCTGATCGAGAACGTCACCTTCGACGTGGGGCACGGCGAGATCTTCGCGATCCTCGGGGGGAGCGGCTCCGGCAAGTCGACACTTCTCCGCTTCCTCGTCGGGCTCGAGGTGCCGGCGCGAGGCGAGATCGACATCGCCGGGCAAGGCGCGCCCGATCTCGGCGAGGGTCTTCCTCCGTTCGGGGTCATGTTCCAAGACGGTGCGCTGTTCGGGTCCATGACCGTGCTCGAGAACGTCGCGCTCCCGCTCGAGGAGTGGACACCGCTCGGTCCGGAAGCGATCCACGTCATCGCACGCTACAAGCTCCGTCTCGTCGGGCTCCAGGACGCCGCCCAGAAGTTGCCGGACGAGCTCTCGGGAGGAATGACCAAGCGCGCCGCGATCGCTCGCGCCCTCGCGCTCGATCCCAGGATCGTCTTCCTCGACGAGCCGTCGGCCGGTCTCGATCCAGAAAACGCCGCGGAGCTCGACGACCTGATCCTCACGTTGGCCGGCACGATGGACGTGACCGTAGTGATGGTCACTCACGAGCTCGAGAGCGTCTTCCGCGTCGCGGATCGCTGCCTCCTCCTCGACAAGGAGAGCAAGAGCGTCGTCGCGATCGGCGATCCGCGCGAGCTGCGGGAGAGCGACGACCCGCACGTGCGCCGATTCTTCCACCCCGGCTCGAACAAGCAACGGAGGCGCCGATGGCAGCCCGTCCCAACTACGTGAAGCTCGGTCTCTTCGTCATCCTCGGCGTGGGCGCCGCGATCGTCTTTGCGATCACGCTGGGCGTGCTGGAGACTCGAAGGGAGACGGTCTCGTACGTGACGTACTTCGCCGAATCGGTGCAGGGGCTCGAGGTCGGGGCTCCCGTCAAAGGCCGGGGCGTGACGCTCGGCCGGGTGGGCAAGATCACGTTCGCCCCCGATCACCAAATGGTCGAGGTGCGAAGTGACCTCGATGTCTCCACGCTGGAGGCCATGGGATTGAAGCAGGAGCGCCCCTCGTCGGACGTGCGTGCCCAGCTCGCCTCGCAAGGGTTGGTCGGCACCAGGTTCCTCGCCCTCGACTTCTTCGACGCGAAGACGCACCCGCCGCCAGTCCTGAGCTTCGCGCCGCCCCAAAGGTACATTCCCGCCACGCGGAGCTTCCAGAAGAGCCTCGAGGACTCGGCGACCCTCGCGCTCGAAAGGATCGCGCAGGTGATGGACTCGATCGTCCGCGAGGGCCTCACCGAGAAGGCCGTGCAGGCCGTCACCCACGCCGACGGGGCGCTCGTGGAGCTCGATCAGACCCTGAAACGGCTCGATCGCGAGAAGCTGCCCGCTCGCACCGCGAGGGCGATCGAGGACGCTCGGGTCGCCCTCGCCAGGATCAACAAGGCTCTCGATCGCATCGATGGCGACGCTGGCCTGATCGTGTCGGCGCAGGGCGCGCTCACAGCGCTGGGCGAGGTGGGACACAATGCGAACGCCACGACACGTGACGTCGGGGGGACGCTGAATGAATTCCGCGCGGCGGCCACCGCGATTCGCAACCTCGCCGAGGAGCTGGAGCGTAATCCCGACATGCTGGTGAAGGGCCTTCCCGGACCGAGGTCGCCATGAGGTTCGCGCTGACTCTGCCGGTCTTTGCCTTCACCATGACCTGCGGATGCGCCCTCACCTCGAGAGGGAAGGCGAGCGAATGGAGCTGGTTCACTCCCGAGCGCGTCCGCCCGCAGCTCACGAGCGCAGCGCTCGGCGCGGGACCGGCGGTCCGCATCCGGCGCGTCACGTCGGGAACGGACCTCGGCCGACGCATCGTCTTCGGCGACGGCGCGTATGAAGTTGGTTACTACGAGCAGCGCCGCTGGACGGAAGGGCCCGATCTCTATGTGCGTCGCGCGCTCGAGCGCACGCTCTGTCAGGAGCAGGGTTTCCGATGCGACCTCGATGGGAGCGCCGCGACGCTCGACATCGAGGTCTTGAAGTTCCAGGAGGTGAAGACGGCCCGATCCCACGCGGCGCTCGTCTCGCTGCGGGTGGTGCTCTCGAACGATCGTGTACTTCTCGATGACACCGTTCAGGTCGATGATCGGGTCCTGGGGTCGAGCTTCGACGAGGTGGTCGCAGCGATGGCGCGTGCTCTCGACGGAGCGTCGGGCGAGGTCGCTCGCCGCGTCGGCGCAGCGTTGGCCAAGGCTACTTCGCGCTGAGCGCCGGCGGAAAAGTCGCACGCCGCGCACGAGGTCGCTCTCACCTCGCGAAGACGAGCTCCGTCGAGCCGTCCGTGCGACCGACGACGATTCGCAGGAAGCCGGCTGCGCCGTTGTATTCCATGTGCGTCACGGCAGTGGCCCCCACGCCGAAGGGGAAGAACCAGGCCGAGACCGTGCCGAGCACCGACTCGCATGTCTTCGTGACCGTGCCCGCCCCCACGAGGAAGCTGAGCGACTCCTTCGGCAGGCCCGCGACCGACGTGTCTTGCGAGGAGAGTGCGAGCGTCGCACCGTGCACTTCGAGTGCGGCTCTCAGCGACCGAACGGGGCTTGCGGTCTGGCCGCTGCGGAAGAACGTGGCCTGCACCAGCGAGTACGTGCCGTCCGCCACGTTCGGCGGTACGTCGTTCAACGCCGGCGAGGGATCGCTCTTGTCGACGACACGGACGCTGTCGCCCTCCGCGTCGTGACCGCCGCACGCGGACGTGCCTGGAGGCAGCGAGGTGTCGGCGTCGGGCGTCGTGCTCACTGCGGTACTTGCATCGCTGCCGGTCGTCATCGGAACAGGCGTCGCTTGATGCGAAGCCGAACCTGCATCTTGCGTCGATGGCGTGCTGCTCGGGGACCCGCGCCATGGGCGCATGCAGACACCCCCGCCGGAGCTGCCATCGCGCACGTACACCTCGTCGTCATAGGCGCAAGTTGGGTCGTCGAGGCACCCACTCATTGCGGCGGTGAACAGGGGGAGAGCCGAGAGAAGGAGTGTTCGAGGTTTCATGGTTAGGTCGGGTTGCAACGCGCGTTCTCGTTATGCATGTATGATGCACATGAGACCCTGCGTGTGCGCGGTTGCGCGCAAACCCTCCTCCGGCGCGCGCATGCGCATTTGCCTCGCGGCGTGCGTGTCAGCGGCCGACGTCGCCGCGATCGACGCGCGCGCTCATCGAGCGCTCATACAACGCTCACGAGCGGCGCTCCGCCCTCCCACTAGCCTCCACCTGCTGCGCTTTCGACGCAGACCATCGAGAGAGGCTTCATGACGAGCAAGCGACGCACGTTCACCCTGGCCATGGCGGCGCTCGCGACGGTGGTTGCGCCCTTCGGCTGCTCCTCCTCGAAGCCGAAGAGCGACGCTTCGCCTGCCACCGGCAGCGCCGCAGCGGCCCTCTCGCGGGCGCCGAATTACAACGGTCGTGTCCTTGGACGCGTGTCGGTCCAGCACGGAGATCGCAAGATCCCGCTCGCAGGGGCGAGCGTCGTCGTTCGCGACGCGGGCGGCGTCGTGCGCGCGTCGGTGATCACGAGCGAATCGGGTCTCTACGAGATACCGCCCCAGGCGCTCGGTCGCTACACGGTGTGTGCCGAATCCAAGGGCGTTGCGACATCGTGCGATCGCGCGCCTTTCGAGGTGACCGAGACGTCGGGCTACGCCGTGCGTGACTTCACGCTCGCGGCGGGCGCGCGCGCTGTCTCCGGTCACGTCACGCTCGGTGACGGTTCGCCGTGCTTCTACGACAGTCGCCTCACCGGCACGAAGACCGTCGCGACGGTGTCGCTCACCCGTAGCGATGGCGCCGCGGACGCGCCGATCACCGCGCAGGCCGGCCCGGCGGGCGAGTGGTTCATTCCGGTCATCGCGAGCGCCGGCACGTATCACGTGCAAGCGAGGTGCGGCGCGGCGTCGGTCATCGCCGACCGCACCATCGGCGCCGCCGAGCTCGCGGGCCTTCCCGTCGATCTCGCGCTCCGCAGCCGTCCCCCTCGCATCACGAGCATCTACGCCACAACGGTCGACGGGGTCCGCGTCCGCGAGGCCGCGCCCGGCGACACCGTCGTCATCCACGCGGTGGCGTCCGATCCCGACGACGACCGGCTCGCCTTCGCATGGAGGCTCAACGGCGACCAGCCGCTCGCGGAGACCAGCGCAACGCTCACGCTGATGCTCTCGTCCACGGCGCAGCGCAACGGCGTCACCGTGGAGGTGAGCGACGGCAACGGCGGCTTCGCCGAGAAGCGCATCCACCTCGACGCGCCCGGCGTCGCGGGTCGCTTCCTCGGAAACGTGCACGACGAGCGCGGCGGAATCCAGGCCGCGACCGTCACCATCAACGGGCAGAGCACGCTCACCGACGCGGGCGGCTCGTTCCGCATCATCGCCCGCCCCAGCCTTCGCTACGTCGTGACGGTGAAGAAGGTCGGCTTCGCGCCCGTCTCGCAGATCTACGATCACGGCAACAGCTCCATCGACTTCCGCCTGCTCCGCGCGACACCCACGGCGATCGACGCGACCATCGCGAACGAGGTGCACGACGCTTCGAACCGCGCGGGCGTGAAGTTCCTCGCCAACACGCTCACCGACGCGCAGGGCAATGCTCCCGTCGGGCCGCTCACCGTGCACGTGCGCTCCTATCCGATCAATCGGCCTCAGGATCTGCCCGGCAGCACGATCGGGGTGCCGGCGCCCTCGTCGCCGCCCAGCGATGGCATGCCGAGGGTGGCGATGTCGGTCGAGATCCTGGACGGCAGCGGCACGCCGTTCAACCTCGGTGCGGGCAAGACGGCCACCGTCAGCATGGCGATTCCACCCGGCGAGGAGTCGAGCCCGGTCGCGACGCGTCCGCTCTATCACTACGACGACGTGCAGGGACGCTGGAAGGAGGACGGCCAGGCGACGCTCGTCGGCAATCACTACGAGGGCAAGGTGTCCGGCTTCTCGGAGTGGTCGCTGGGCCAGAAGTGGGCCGACCAGTGCATGCAGGTCGACATCCCGCAGACGCTCATCGGCCAGGTGCGTGTGCGCGTGACCTCGAACCGGACCCTCAACGACGAGCAGGTCATCGAGTACACGCCCGACGACCAGTACACCGCCGTGACCGGGATCCACCTCGAGGCGCTCAGCGACATCACCGTCGACCTGTTTCCGCTCACGAATCTCAGCCACGTCCTCATGACCGTGCACGGGAACCTCATCGGGCAATACCCCGACACCAGCTATCCGTATATCGGATGCGGATTGCAGGCCCGATTCGACAGCATCCTACCCGCGCAGGAGTGGCTCACGCGCTACACGGGAAAGGAGTCTACGTCGCAGCAGTATTATCAAATGATCGGTGCGATTCCCGCCAAGGACTCGTTCACCAAATGGAAGAACGCGAACGGCTTCACGGCTGCCGATCTCGCCAACGAGGTGAACTTCTACAACCATCAGGAGTTCGGGCTCGGACGCCAGACGGTATGCAAACAGCAGGGGCAGGATCCGCTCACTGCCACCGTGGCCTGTTACGTCACGAAGTACGGCTGGTTCGACACACCCAAGGCGGCCGCGCTCGACGAGGCCATCCATCACCAGGCGCCCGACGACACGGTGGCGCTCGAGTTCAGCCCCGGTCCCGGCGGCGGCAAGCGCTTCGTGAAGGCCTATGCCTACAAGCCTGACGGTTCCCTCTCCACGTCGACCGTCTTCGACTCGAGCGG
>JAXDMI010000131.1:0-2546 GCA_034666145.1 Myxococcales bacterium
AGGCGTGCTTCCTCGCCGGCGACGACTACCGCACCTTCCTCACGCGGCATGGGCTTGCCCCGAAGCCGGGAGCGATCCTCGACGAGGACGGTGTCACCGTGGGCGAGCACGACGGCTTCTGGCGCTACACGCCGGGGCAGCGCAAGGGCATCGGCGTCGTCGCCGAGCGCCCTCTCTACGTGCTCGGCTCGGACTCGCGCACGAACACGGTTCGCGTCGGCCCGCGCGAGTCGCTCGCGCGCACACGTGTCGCGGCGGCCGGACGGCTCTACGTGGACGTCGGCCGCGCCGACGCGAAGCTCCGCTATCGATCCCCCGCGGTGCCCGCTGCGGTGTCGGCGACCGCGAGCGGATTCGACCTCCAGCTGGACGAGCCGGCCTACGGCGTCGCGCCCGGGCAGGCCGCCGTTCTCTACGAAGGCGACGCTGTCGTCGGATGCGGTCTCGTCTCATCCGACGGCTGCCAGTAGGATCGATCGCGGATGCTCGTCGCCGCATTTACCTGGGCAGACCTCTGGAGACTCGCGCTCGCGGTCTTCCTCCTCGCCGTCGGACTGTCCTTCGCGTACCTCCTCGTGCGCCTCGGCGGAACCGTTGGGCGCCTTTCTGCGTTCATAAGCGGGGCAGAGCGGGAGATCCTTCCCGTGATCAACAAGGTCGGAGGAAGCGTGGATCGCGTCAACGGGCAGCTCGACAAGGTCGACCAGATCACAGACAGCGCCGTCGACGCGGCCGACAGCGTCGACACGGCGGTGCGCGCGGTGAGCATGGCCGTGACCCGCCCGGTGCAGAAGGTCTCGGGCTTTGCCGCCGCCGTGAGCTACGGCGTCTCCGACTTCAAGACGAAGCACAACTGGAAGCACGCCGTCCAGGCCGGCAAGGAGGCAGCCGCGCGGCGCGAGGCCGAGCTCCTCGAAGAGCTGAGCGACGCCGGGACGAGCACATGAGCGCCCAGGCGGTCGACCGCATCCAGCTCACGATTCCCGCTGAAGAGGATTTCCGGCACGTCGCGCACCTCGTCGTCGGCGGCCTCGGCGTCCGCCTCGATTTGACGTTCGAGGATCTCGACGACGTGCAGGTCGCGCTCGAGGCGCTGCTCGGCTGCCGCGACGACGACGGGGAGATCGTCGTCACGGTCGACGCGGGCGGCGGAACGGTGCGCGCGTCCGTGGGGCCGTTCCCGGCGGAGGCACTCGACTCGCTCGAGCGCGGCGAATCGCCGCTCGGGCTTCGCCGCGTGCTCGAGACGGTCACCGACAGCTTCGAGATCGAGGAGCGCGACGGAGGCTCGTGGGTCGAGCTGACGAAGCGCACGTCCTCGGGCGCGGGAGCCACCGCGTAGTGCCTCGGCTCGACGACAAGATTCTCCTGCGGCGGTACCACGAGGAGGGCGACCTCCTCGCGCGGGAGAAGCTGATCGAGCAATACATGTCGCTCGTCCGCTCGCTCGCGCGGCGCTACTCGTACCGCGGCGAGCAGCTCGAGGATCTCGTCCAGATCGGGGCGATCGGATTGATCAAGGCGATCGACCGCTTCGACGTCGACCGCGGCGTCGAGCTGACGACGTACGCGACGCCGAACATCATCGGTGAGATCAAGCGCCACTTCCGCGACAAGGGCTGGTCGGTGCGCGTGCCGCGCGGCCTCCAGGAGCTGAACGTCCAGCTCTCCCGCCTCGTCGAGTCGCAGACGACCGAGCTCGGTCGCTCTCCGACCATCCCCGAGCTCGCGAAGGCCGCGGGCGTGGAGGAGGAGGCGGTCCTCGAGGCGCTCGAGTCCGGACGCGCGTACTCGTCGCTCTCGCTCTCCTCAGGAGGAGGAGGCGATGGCGAGGACGACCTCGACCCGATGGAGTCGATCGGCACCGAGGAGCATCAGTTCGAGGTGTCGGAGGACCGCGCCGTCCTCGCGCCGGGGTTCCGCGTGCTCGACGAGCGCGAGCGGAAGATCCTCCAGCTCCGGTTCTTCGACGGCCTCACGCAGTCGCAGATCGCGCAGCAGGTCGGCATCTCGCAGATGCACGTCTCACGCTTGATCCGCCGCTCGCTCGAGAAGATCCGCGACGAGATCGCCGCGGACGAGACGACGCCGAGCAGCAGCAGCAAGCGCTAGGCCGTCGGCCGCGCCGGTCGTCTAGGCGCTGAGCGAGGCGAAGCCGAAATCGAGCAGGCGCTTCGCGTCGCTGTACATGTCGGGCGAGTCGAGAACCACTGCGATGAGCGAGACGCCCCCGCGCGTCGCCGACGCCACGAGGCACGGGCCGGCCTTGTGCGTGTACCCGGTCTTCACGCCGGTGGCCCCGGGATAGGTGCCGACGAGCCGGTTGTTGTTGATGTAGATCTTCGAATACGTCGGGGCCGTCCACGGCACGTGCTTCACATGGGTACGCACGATGCTCCTGAACCGCGCGCTGCGCATCGCGACACGGGTGAGCGCGGCGAGATCCCAGGCACTCGAATAGTTGTTCACGTCGACGACGCCGCTCGGTGAGACGAAGTGCGTGTCGTGGAGGCCGAGCTTCACGGCCTCCGCGTTCATCTGCTTGA
>JAXDMI010000132.1:0-3760 GCA_034666145.1 Myxococcales bacterium
ACTTCGGCATCGCGCACTGGGTGCCCGAGGAGAGCAATGCCCAGAAGCTCATCGGCGACGACGACGCGACGCTCGTGCGGCTTCCCGACTCGAAGAAGGTGGTCGGCACGCCGGCGTACATGGCGCCCGAGCAGATCCGCAACGAGCCCGTCGACGCCCGCACCGACGTCTACGCGCTGGGCGTCCTCCTCTACGAGCTCGCGACCGGTCACTTGCCGTTCATGAGCGAGCGCCCGATGGAGGTGCTCATGATGCACGTGATGGAGCGGCCGAAGCCGCCCTCCAAGCTCGTGCCGGACATCGATCGCGAGCTCGAGGCCCTCATCCTGAAGGCGCTCGAGAAGGAGCCGGCGAAGCGGCATCCCAACGTGCGCGTGCTTCGTACCCAGCTGCGTGAGCTCGTCGACGAGGACTGGTCGCAGGCCAGCGGGCAGTTCCGTCGCGTCTCGATCAAGAACATCCCGGTCGCCACCGACTTCGCGACCGATACCGCCGACGCGCTCGCGACGCTCAGCACCACCTCGGACGGCAAGACGCGCGCGCTCGCGCTCCAGAGCCTCGGCGAAGCGCTGCGCAGCGCGGTCAACAACGGCAACGTGCGGCTCGCGCGCGATCTCCTGGCCTGGCTCGATCAGCGCTTCGCCGATCCTGGCCTGCGCAACGAGGAGCGCGAAGAGCTCGATCGCGCCATTCGCGTCCTGCGCGATCCGGCGCCGGCGCGCGCGTTCGCCGGGCAGCTCCTCAGCGGGAAGATCGAGCGTCCCGACGAGGCCTACCCGATCCTCGCCGTCGCCGGCCCCGTCGCCGCGCGTTCGCTGCTCGAAGCACGCCGCGCGCAGCCGCCCAGCCTCGAGACCCGCGCACGCTTCGTCGCGTTCATGCGCGCGACGGGCCCCGGCGCGCTGCCCGTGATCCTCGGCGGGCTCGAGCCGCTCGTCGCGCTCTCCTCGCGATCGGACGAGGCGCTCGCGGACGATCTGCTGCGTGCCGCGCCCGACGTTCGCTCCGATCTCGGAGGCGAGCTCGCCGTGCGCTTCGTGCGCCCCGACAAGCCGACGCTCGCCGTCATCGCGCTGAAGGCGACGGTCGCATTCTGGGGACCACGCGCGCATGCGCTCCTCCTCGGCGTCCTCGACAGCACGATCGATCCCGTTCGCATCGCCGCCGTCGAGGCGCTCCAACGACTACGGACCATCGACGACTGGGCCATCGAGCGCCTCGGACGCATCCTCCTCATGAACAGCCCGGCGAGCCCGGAGCTGCGCGTCGCCGCTGCCGCTACGCTCGCGCTGGCGCCGTTCGAGAGCCGCACGCGCGTCATCGCGTTCATCCACGAGCGACTGCTCCCGACCGCGCAGGGCCTCGTCGGCTCGCTCATCAACAAGGCGTTTGGTCCCAAGGAAGACGCGCGCGTCGTGGTCGCGCTCGCGCGCTCGCTCGTCGCGCTCGATCCCGGTGGCGCGAAGCACGTCCTCGATCGTCTCGTTGCGTCACGCCCCGAGCTCCGTGCGGACATCGACGCCGTCATCGCCGGACGCTGATTCGTCGAAATACGACGTCGCCCCTTAAGAGCGCTGCGCCAAGGTCGTTTCCTCGATCGTGGCAAATCACGACCTGAGCGGCCTCGGTGAAGACCGCCCTCGTAGGAGCCACAAACTCGCTTGGATCTGCGCGTTCGCCGCGTGGATGACCGCGAGCGGCGTAGCCCTCGGCGCGCTCACCGAATATGCGAGCCGGCCTTGCGCCGGCGCACTCGCGCCCACCTCGTGGCCGCGCGCGAGCCACCTCTCGCGGACGGCCGGTCGCGGCACGCTCGTGATGATCGCGCACACGAAGTGCTCGTGCACGCGCGCCAGCCTCCACGAGCTCGAGCGCGTCATGACCGACGCCGGCTCGCGCATCGAAGCGATCGTCGTGTTCGTCGGCCCGAACGAGGGCAGCGGCGCCGGCGGCCTCCTCGATCTGCGCGCGACGGCGCGCGCCATCCCGAACGTGCGCGTCGTCGAGGACCCGAGCGAGGCGCGGCTCTTCGGCGCCGCCACCTCCGGCCAGGTCCTCCTCTATGCGAACGACGGCGCGCTCGTCTTCCGCGGCGGCCTCACCAGCGCGCGCGGCCACGAAGGCGACAGCGCCGGCGGCGACATCGTCCGTCGCTTCTCCAGCTCGAACACCACATCCGCCTCCCCCTCCAACCCGACCGCCGCATCCGCTGTCTTCGGATGCGCTCTCTTCGACAACCCCAAGAAGGACCCATGAGCCCGCTAGATCCCACGATGGCCGCCGACAAAGCGGACGACGCAGCCTTCCTCGCTCGCGCGAAGGAGCTACGCGACGGTCACTACCAGAAGATCTCGGTCCTCATCGACCGCCTCTTCGTGGCTCTGCTCGGGGGACAGTGGGCATTCGCGGTGGCGCTCTCGCTGATCGTCTCGCCGCGTAGCTGGGATGGGACGTCGAGCCAGACGCACCCGCACGTGTGGTTCGCGGTCGCCCTCGGCGGCCTCCTCGCGATCCCGCCGGCGGTGCTGGCGTGGCAAAAGCCGGGCAAGACGATCACGCGCTGCGCGATGGCCGTCGCGCAGATGGCCTTCGGCGCGCTGCTCATCCACATCACGGGCGGCCGCATCGAGACGCACTTCCACATCTTCGGTTCGCTCGCCTTCCTCGCCTTCTACCGCGACTGGCGCGTCCTGGCCGTTGCCACGGCGGTGGTCCTCGTCGATCACATCGGACGTGGCATCCTCTCGCCCGCGACCATCTACGGCGTCGCTTCGATGCAGCCGCTCCGCTGGTTCGAGCACGCGGGCTGGGTGGTCTTCGAGGACGTGTTCCTCGTCGTCGGCGCCTGCGTCGTCGGACAACGCGAGCTCGTCGCCATCGCCAAGCGTCACGCCCGTCTCGAGCTGGCGTCCGGTCTCGAGCGCGGCATGGCCGAGGCCCAAGAAGCGAGCCGCGCCAAGAGCGAGTTCCTCGCCAACATGAGCCACGAGATCCGCACGCCGATGACCGCGATCATCGGCTACGCCGACCTCCTCCTCGATCCCGAGACGACGCCGACCGAGCGCCTCACGCACATCCAGACCATCCGCCGTAACGGCGAGCACCTCCTCGGCATCCTCAACGACATCCTCGACCTCTCCAAGATCGAGGCGGGCAAGATGACCATCGAGCAGGTGCGCTGCTCCCCGAGCATGATCATCGTCGACGTCGCGTCGCTGATGCGCGTGCGGGCCAAGGAGAAGGGCCTCTTCTTCGAGGTCCACTACCAGACGCCGATCCCCGAGACGATCCAGAGCGACCCCACGCGCATCCGCCAGGTCCTCATGAACCTCGTCGGCAACGCCATCAAGTTCACGGCATCGGGCGGCATCCGCATCCTCGCTCGCTGCGAGAACGCCGACAGCGCCAACCCGACGCTGACCCTCGAGGTCGTCGACACCGGCATCGGTCTCTCCGAGCCCCAGGTCGCGCAGCTCTTCCAGCCCTTCGTCCAGGCCGACACGTCGACGACGCGCAAGTTCGGCGGCACCGGCCTCGGTCTCGCCATCTGCCGCCGCCTCGCGCACATCCTCGGCGGCGACATCAGCATCGACAGCTCGCCGGGTCGCGGCAGCTCCTTCCGTCTCACCGTCTCTGCGGGCTCGCTCGAAGGCATCAAGATGTTCGAGGAGCTCCACGAGGCCGGCATCCCCGAGACCGGCGTTGCGCTCACCACCGACCAGGCCATCGAGGCTCTCAGCTGCAACGTGCTGCTCGCCGA
>JAXDMI010000133.1:0-3080 GCA_034666145.1 Myxococcales bacterium
CCGACCACTCCCCCTCCGTGCGCGGCCGAGGAAGCAGCATGATGAGAATCCCCGTCGCCCTCGGTCTCCTCGTCTGCGCCGGGGCTTGCAGCAGCACGAACGACACGCCCAGCGCCTCGAGCCCCGATGCGTCGAGCGGGGCCCAACCGCCGTCCGGCGGCACGCCGACCGATCTCCCCGACGCAGGCGTTGCCGATTCGAGCACCACCACCGCGCCGACGTGCGCCGCAGCGTTCGGTACCTATCTCCGCCCCTACGCGGTCGACTCACCGTGGAACACGCGACCGATCAAGCCGGTGCTCGGCACCGCCACCATCCCGGATTCGATCCTCGGCTATCGACCGGTGATCTCGGACAGCGGCGGATTCTCGACCGGCGTGTTCCTGGCCTCCGCCAGCGATCCCCCGATCACGCTGAAGGGGACGCCGACGATCAACGACAAGGACGTCGAGACGCAGCTGCAGACCCTCGTGCTCCCGCACTGGCCGGCCAACGTGGTCCCCGCAACCGAGAGCGACGGTCACGCCGACATCGTCGACCCCACGACCAAGATGGTGCACTCGTTCAACGGCATGAAGAAGCTCCCCGACGGCTCGTGGGAGGTGCGCGACTATGCGTGGACGAAGCTCGACGGTCGAGGCTGGGGCGATCCGGCGCACTACTTCCAGGGCGCACGCGCCGTCGGCGTGCCCGCTTCGGCCGGCATCATTCGAAAGCACGAGTTCGTCTCGGCCGATCCCGTCTATCGCCACGCCCTCAGCCTCTCGCTTCCCCACAACGCGATCATGAAAGGCGAAGGCAACGCGCCGACCGCCATCGTGTATCCCGCAACGGCGGGGGACAGCAACGATCCGAGCCTCGCCAACAGCGGGCAGATCCCCGAAGGCTCGCTGCTCGTGCTGCCCGCCGATTTCGACTCGGCGACGATGCCGACACCCGAGCTCGTGCGCATCGCCGAGACGCTGAAGACGTACGGCGCGTACGTCACCGATCGCAACAGCGCGACGCCCTACAACATCTACGTCGAGATCGGCACCGGCTACTCGTTGGGGCAGGCCACGACGATCGACGCCGCTCTCGCGACGCTGCAGCACGCGCTTCGGCCGCTCGCCTCCGAGGCCGGCTGGCTCGACGGGTGCGACCAGCCGGCGGAGCGCCATCCGAAGATCGAGCTCCAGTCGATGCGGGGCAAATGGTCGCTCGGCGCCTCGGTAGGGTGGGCGGTCGACGAAAGTCTGTATTCGACGTGGCTGCAAGGCGTTGCCTTCAAGGGGCCCGGCGTCACCTACGTCTCCGGCTGGAACAACGACCGCGTGACCTGGGGCAAGCCGGCCGCCGGCAAGCCATACCGCGTCTCCGCCGAGGCCACCGGCGGCGGAACGCTGCGCTACCAGGTCATGTGCGAAGCGCCGAACGACGCCAACAAGGTCGACAGCGGCGCGCTCCAAGGCGGCCAGAGCTTCGACTTCGTCTGGCCGGTAGGCACGTGCAATCCGTTCCTTTCGGTCACGAGTGGCACCGCGACGTCCGTGGTTCGGGCCCGCTTGCAAGACAACTGAATCCTCACCCGAGCTTCGCGTCCAGCTCGCGCTTCCAGTTCTCCCACTGCTCGTGATCGCCGGTGAGGCCGAGCAAGCCTTCCTTGATCTTCGAGAGGCCGAAGCCCCAGGCCTGCTTGATGCCGACGCTCGGTGGCATCGTGAGCTCGCCCGGCGTCACGATGGCGTCGATGACGACCGGGCCTGGCTCGCTCGCGGCACGCACGATCCCCGGCTCGATCTCGGATACATGCTCGATCCGGATGCCCACCGCGCCACACGCGCGAGCGAGCGCCGCGAAGTCCGGGTTCACGAGGCCCGTCGCGTTCGGATCGAACGCAAGGCCGGCCACTTCGTTCTCCATCTTCACGAAGCCGAGCTCGGAGTTGTTGAAGACGATGACCTTGATGGGCCAGCGGTACCGGAACGCCGTCACGAGGTCCTGCATCGACATCGCGAACGAGCCGTCGCCGCAGATCGCCCAGACCTCGCGCGACGGATCGACCGACGACGCGCCGAGCGCGATGGGCAGCGCGCAGCCCATCGAGCCATGGTTGAAGGAGCCGAGCATCCGACGGTTCCCGCGCATCTCGATGTGGCGCGCCGCCCAGACGGTGCTCTCTCCCACGTCGACCGCGAAGACCGCATCGTCGGCGGCGATGTCACTGATCAGCTGCGCGAACAGCGCCGGATGCAGCGGCTCGCTCGACCGCGACAGGCTCGCCTGAGCGCGAAGGTGCGCGATGCTCTTCGCCTGCATGTGCCGTAGATGCTGGAGAAAGGGCCGCGGCTCCGCTTGCTCGAGCTGCGCGAGGAGCGCCGAGGTCGTCTCCTTCACGTTGCCGACGAGGCCCACCGTCACCGGTGCGCGCCGGCCGATGTTCTCGATCTTCGTGTCGACCTGGACAATCGGAACGCCGGTCGGGAGGAAGTTTTCGTACGGGAAATTCGTGCCCAGCATGAGAAGGGCGTCGCAGTCGAGCACCGCGTGATAGCCCGGCGGCATCCCGATGAGACCGGTCAGACCGACGACGTTGGCGTGTCGGCCCTCGAAGATCTCCTTCGCGCGGAGCGTGTGGACGATCGGCGCCTCGAGGCGCTCCGAGAGCGCAAGGACCTCTTCGCGAGCGCCGCTGCAACCGATCCCGCAGAGCAGCGCAGGCCGGCGTGCGGCGCGCAGCACCGCGACGGCTTCATCGATGTCGCTCGGTGGCGGAAGGATCGTGGGAAGGTCGCGCACGAGCGGGTGGAGAAAGTGCGAGCTCACTTCGAGGGTCATGAGGTCGATGGGGATCTCGAGCCGCGATACGATCTTCTCGACGAGCGATCTCTGGATGGCGATCTCCACCAACCTGGCCATCTGGACCGGAGAGGCGATCTGCGCCTGGAACGCGCATACGTCGTCGAACATCTTCGCGAGATCGACCTCCTGGAAGTAGCCGGTGCCGCGCTCCTCGGTCGGGACCTGCCCGGTGATCGCGAGCACGCTCGCGCCTTCGCGCTTCGCGTTGTAGAGGCCGTTGATGAGATGCAGCGCGCCCG
>JAXDMI010000134.1:0-4626 GCA_034666145.1 Myxococcales bacterium
CCTTCGAAGGCATCCAGATGGTGGGCGGGCGCCCCGAGGACTTCGAGCTCTTCACGCGTCGTGGCTATGCCACGGAGTACCAGCACGGCTCGCTCTTCATCGGTCGCTTCGAGGGTTGTCCGGCCGAGCTCGTCTTGCCGGCGGGCGCCGTCGACCACGAGCCCGTCTATTACGAATACGGCCTATTTTCACGGGCGCTGCTCAATCCCGAGCCGCGCTCGTTCGGCCTCCGGATCGTCAAGCGCGACGCCCCCTTGGTCGACGGCGCGATCCACGTCCCGCTCGGAGCTCGACCCTGCGGCGAGATCTGGGTGCGGGTCTTCTGGGACGTCGACGACTCGAAGAGCTTCACCCCCGGCGACAAGACGTGCGCGAACGCTCACGGGCAGGGACGCGTGCGCGCCAACGTGAGCCGCGATCCGCGCGCTCCTACGGCGATCGGCTGCGCTCTCCCTCCGTGACAGCGACCCATGCCGCATGGTACGAAAATCATGCAACCGGATGGATATCAGCCTCGTTCTTCCGATCTACAACGAGGTCGAGAACCTCACTCCGCTGATCGAAGAAATCGAAGGCGTCCTCGGTCCGACCGGGAAGAGCTACGAGATCATCGCCGTCGACGACGGCAGCAATGACGGGAGCGTCGAGCTCCTCAAGAAGCTCGCGGCCGATCACCCGAACCTCCGCGCGGTGTTCTTCCGGAAGAACAGCGGCCAGGCCGCGGCCTTCGATGCCGGCTTCCGCAACGCGTCCGGCGACGTCGTCGTCACGATGGACGCCGACCTCCAGAACGATCCCAAGGACATCCCCGCGCTCATCGAGAAGCTCGAGACGGGCGGCTTCGACCTCGTCACGGGCTGGCGCAAGGACCGCAAGGACGGCGCGCTCCTCCGCAAGATCCCCTCGCGCATCGCGAACCGCATGATCCGCCGCATGACGGGCACCAAGGTCCACGACCTGGGCTGCTCGCTGAAGGTCTATCGCAAGCACGTCACCGACGAGATGAGGCTCTACGGCGAGATGCATCGCTTCATCTCGGTGCTCGCCGCGAGCCAGGGCGCGAAGATCGGCGAGATGGTGGTGAACCATCGCGCGCGTCGCGCCGGCGTCTCGAAGTACGGGATCCGCCGCACCATCAAGGTCCTGCTCGACCTCATGACGGTCTCGTTCCTGCGCGGCTACCAGACGAAGCCGATCTACGTGTTCGGCACCCTCGGCATGCTGATGTTCGGCGCCGGCACGCTGCTCTCGGGCCTCGTCCTCTGGGAGAAGTACGACGAGGGCGTGTGGGTCCACCGGAATCCGCTCTTCATGGTGGCCATCATGCTCTTCCTGATGGCCTTCCAGTTCGTGGGGACCGGTATCCTCGCGGAGGTCATCGTCCGCACGTACTTCGAGTCGCAAGACAAGACCGCGTATACGATCGCCTCCCGCGCCGGCTTCGATCGGCGCGAGGCTGTCGTCGAGAAAATTTCGGCCTGAGACATGAGCGAAAAAGATCTGCGCGGGTCACCCGATCGATTCGGCTACGAGTGGGCGAGCTATTCCGAGATCCTCCCGGAGTCCAAACGTCAGCTCGAGCGCTGGCTCGGCGCGACGGGGCTCCCGAGCTTCAAGGGCAAGCGCGTGATGGACGTGGGCTGCGGTATGGGGCGCAACCCGTACTGGTTCATCGATGCCGGCGCAAAGAGCGTGCTCGCGGTCGACGTCGACGACAGCTCGCTCGGCGCGGCGCGGAAGAACCTCGCGCCGTTCGCGAACGCCAAGGTCGAGAAGCACTCGGTCCACGAGCTCGATCCAAAGACGGTCGGGCGCTTCGATCGCGTGACGTGCATCGGCGTGCTTCACCATCTCGACGACTACCGGGGCGCGCTCGACAAGATGTGGTCATGCGTCGAGCCCGGCGGTGACCTCGTGCTGTGGTGCTACGGCAAAGAAGGAAATCGCCTGATTTTGCCGGTGATCGAGGCCCTGCGCGCGGTCGGCTCACGCGCGCCGATCGGCGTGAGCCATGCCATCGCGAAGGGCATCGCGGTCGCGGCGTGGCCGGTGATCAAGGTCGCGCCGTTCCGCACCGATTACTATCGTTGGATCCGGACGCTCTCGTTCCACAACGTCGAGTCGATCATCTTCGATCAGATGCTCCCGCACATCGCGCACTACTGGACGAAGGCCGACATGCACGGGCTCGTCGATCCGCTGCCCGGCGGCTCGCCGTTCGTGCAGCAGGTCCAGGGCAACAGCTGGCACGTGCGCGTGACGAAGCGCATGGACGCTCCCGAGGCGGCGTGATGAAGCGCAGCGCGGCGGCGGTCAACCAGGAGTTCTACGACGAGTTCTGGCGGTCCTGTCCGGACTTCAGCCGCTACAACCCGGGCGTCCTGCATCGACGCCGCGAGATCCTGCGCCTCTTGCGCTCGGTGCCCCATCGCGAGGTCCTCGACGTGGGCTGCGGTGACGGCGAGCTGATCATGTGGCTGCGCAGCGTGCTCGAGCCGGGTACGAGCTTCGTCGGCGCGGATCTCTCGCCCGAGGTCGTGGCGGACAACGCGAAGCGCCTGCCCTTCGCGCACTTCCACGCGCTCGATCTCGAGCAGGCATCGCTCGCCGATTCGTTCGACGCCGTGGTCTGCACCGAGGTGGTCGAGCATCTCGACGACCGGCCGCGCGCGCTCCGCAACCTGGCGTCGATGGTCGCGCCGGGCGGCCACCTCGTCCTGACGTGCCCGACGGGCAAGCTGCATGCGACGGAGAAGAACTTCGGTCACATCTCGCATCCGTCGCCGCGGGAGCTGCGCGGGCAGCTCGTCGCGACGGGCCTCGAGGTGGTGTCGATGTCGAGCTGGGGCTTCCCGCTCTACACGGCGCTCAAATACGCGACGAACGTGAACCCCGCGTGGGCGCTGAAGAACTTCGCGAACACCGAGTACACGCCGACGGCAAAGCTCGTCTCGAAGGCGCTCTACTACGTGAACATGCTGAACCCGCCGTCGACCCCGCTCGGCTGCCAGCTCTTCGTCCTCGCCCGCAAACCTGCCGAACGCTAGTCGGCACGCTCACTCACCCCCCTCTCCTTCAGGAGAGGGGCTGGGGGTGAGGCCCTGAGGCCCTAATCGATCTCGACGAGGATCGCCGTGATGTTGTCTTTGCCGCCGCGCTCGTTCGCGAGCGCGATGAACTTCTTCACCGCGTCTTCGCCGCCCAGGTTGGCGATCGGGGCGATGTCGCTCTCGCGGAGGTACCCGTGCAGACCGTCGGAGCAGAGCAGGAACTTGTCGGCCTGCTTCAGCTTCACGAGACCGGTATCGACCTGGACGTAATCCCGGTTGCCGACCGCGCGCGTGATGACGTTTCTGTGAGGTGACTTCTTCGCTTCTTGCGGGGTGATGAGACCCTGCTTCAACTGCCACGCGATGAGCGTGTGATCTTCCGTGAGTTGTTCCACGGTGTCGCCGTTCACCTTGTAGATCCGGCTGTCGCCGACCTGCGCCGTGACGGCGAACTCGCCGAGGACCAAGAGCGCGCTGAGCGTCGTGCCCATGCCGGTCTTGCCGCGGTCCATCTCGGCCATCGAAAAGACCATGTAGGTCGCGGCCTGGATGGCGCTCTCCATCAAGCGGCTGGCGGCGCGCACGTCCTCTTCGACGAGCGGATCGGCGAGCTCGTGCAGGTTGCCGATCCCGCGCTTCACCATGCCGTAGACGGTCTCGACCGCTTCCTGGCTGGCGATCTCGCCGGCGGCGTGCCCGCCCATGCCGTCGCCGACGATGTAGAGCCCGAGCCGATCGTCGAAGAAGAACGCGTCCTCGTTCGACTGTCGCTTGCGCCCGACGTCGGAGAGGCCTGTTCCGGTGCGCCGGAGAGGCGGCTGGACGGGCTGGTTGCTCATCGCCATCGCTCGAAGATTGTCATGATGATAGCCCGAGAACCTACGCCTACACATCAACAATTTATGGTGTTTTTCGACCTCTTTTAACCCTCTTTCTTGCGTGCTCCTCCGGCTGCGGTCCAATAGCCTCGGCGCGATGCGGGGCGCGATCACCGAGCGAACCGGGCGTGCGGGGCTAGGCGGAGCAGAGCTCGCGCTTGCCGCCCTCGTGGTCGGCGTGGTGGCGATGATGATCGTCCCCCTCCCCACCTGGCTGCTCGACGTCCTCCTCGCGAGCAACCTGTCGCTCTCGGTCGCGATCCTCCTGGTCGTCCTCTACGTCCCGGATGCGCTCGCCATCGCGACGTTCCCGACGGTCTTGCTGCTCACGACGCTGTTCCGGCTCGCGCTGAACGTCTCGTCGTCGCGCCTCATCTTGCTCCAGGCCAACGCCGGCGACGTCATCAAGGCCTTCGGCGGCTTCGTGGTGCGCGGCAACTACGTCGTCGGCGCGGTGGTCTTCCTCATCCTGACCGTCATCCAGTTCGTGGTCATCGCCAAGGGCTCCGAGCGCGTCGCCGAGGTCGCTGCCCGCTTCGTCCTCGACGCGATGCCCGGCAAGCAGATGGCCATCGACGCCGAGGTCCGCAGCGGCACCATCGACGGCAACGAGGCACGCCGTCGCCGGCGCCTCCTGTCACGCGAGAGCCAGTTCTACGGCTCGATGGACGGCGCGATGAAGTTCGTGAAGGGCGACG
>JAXDMI010000135.1:0-6458 GCA_034666145.1 Myxococcales bacterium
GAGAGCGAGAGCGAGAGCGCGAGCGACAGCGCGAGCGGACGGGGCTTCATGACAGCTCCACCTTGCTCCACATCTCGCGCAGCATCTTCTCTTTGCGACGATCGGTGCGCGTGATGACCCGCGCGACACCCCATGCTGCGAGGAGCTCACCTTCCTGACCGAGCGCGGGGAGCGTGCTTCGTCCCGTGACGAACACGTTGCCGAGCGCGGTACGGATCGGCTCACCCGCGAGGCCGTGGAGCTGAGGCGGCGTGACGACGAAGCGCGGCACCATCGGCTCGGGCTCGAGCGAGCCGCCCGTCACGCGGAGCCGAGAGCGATCGACGCTCTGCGCGCGGAGCGCCCACGATGCCGGGCCCACCGCGGGATCGCCGGGCGTGGCCTTCCGGAAATCCCACAGCGGGCGGCCGTCGTGCGGTGAGTCGCAGACGAGCGCGTGCTTCTCGACGAACGGCAAGAACTCGATGATGGTCGCGAGCACGTCCTCACGCGCGCGAGCGAGCGACGCGCCCTCGGGCAGGATCGCCTCCGCGACGAGCAGCACGGTGCCCTCTGCGGCGCCCGGCGCCTTCTGGAGGTGAACGACGTTGCCCTTCGCCGGCAACAGGAACGACTCGGTGGCGAGCGGGCGTGGCACGCCCTCGGGCTTCACGACGAGCGACACGACGAAGCGATTCTCGGAGGCGGTGAGCGTGGGTGTCTTCTCGTTCCGCTCGCCGGAACGCGCGAAGTCGCGCGCGAGATCGAGCACGGGCGTCGTGGGGAGATCGGAGACGACGAACGTCACGCCCACCGGCGCCTCGTCGCCGTCGATGTGGACGCCGCGCACCTTGCCGCCCTTGTGCACGAGGCCGGTTGCGCGATCGGCGAGGCGCGTGTCACCGCCGTGCGCGCGCACGCGCTCGAGGAGGAACTCGACGAGCTCGTCTTCGCCGCCGGCGAGATGTGCGACGCCGCGGGTCCATGCACCATGCAACCGAGCGAGCGCGAACGCGGGCACGTCCGACGCGAGATCGCAGGCGAACCGCGCCGGCGTCGTGACCACGGCGCGGAACGCGTGGTCGCGGGGGAACTCGGCGAGGAAATCGCTGCCGCCTTCGAGATACGGGAGCGTGGCCATCACGCGCGCGGTCTCGCGACGCTCCCAGAAGCCACCCGGCGGCCACACGGCATCGCGTTCGAACGCGGCGTCGGCGGCGGCGTTGGTGCGTGCGAGCTCGGCGTAGAGATCGTCGACGACGCGACGAACGGCCGGAAATTCCCGGTCGATCTCGCGCGCGAAGAGCTGCGTGTCCGGCGGCAGATCGAGACGCGAGTCGGGCGCGAGCACCTGCAGCATCGGATCGAGCGTGCCGAGACGGCGACGGAACGTCTGCGACTGCGCGAGCTCGACGAGCACGCGTCCCCACGCGGGCGACGACGCGGAGAGGAACGTGAACGGACGTCGCGCGAGCACGAGGCCGTCGTAGCCGTACGTCGGCTTGCGCCAGCCATGACCGAGCACGAGCACGCGCCACGATCGACGCGCGAGCAGCGCAGCGGCGGCGAGCGCCCCGACGCCCGCACCGAGCACGACGACATCGTAGTGCTTCGAGCTCATCGCGGAGGCGGTGTCGAGCCGAGCGCGTGAATGCGAACGGTAGGCCGCGCGACCGCGCCGGCGGCGACGGGAGCTACCGGAGGGACCACCTCGACGCGACCGTCGGCGATCCACTGCAGGACCGCGGGCAAGAGCTCGTGCTCTTTCACGAGGATGCGCTCGCGGAGGGTGTCCTCGTCGTCGCCGTCGAGGACCGGCACCGTCGCTTGCGCGAGGATGGGACCGGTATCCATGCCGACGTCGACGAGGTGCACGGTGCAACCCGTGACCCGCACGCCGTATGCGAGCGCTTGCGCCTGTGCATGAACGCCCGGAAAAGCAGGGAGAAGCGCGGGGTGGATGTTCACGACGCGCTGCGGGAAAGCCTCGAGCAGCACCGGCGTGATGAGGCGCATGAAGCCCGCGAGCACGACGCAGTCGACGTCGTTGGCACGTAGCGATTCGACGACGGCCGCGTCGAAGGCCTCGCGGCTCGGGTACGCCTTGTGATCGATCACGACGGTGGGGATCTTCGCGGCGCGTGCGCGATCGAGGGCCTTCGCGGTCGGGACGTTGGAGATGACGACGCCGATCTTCGCGCGCAAGCGGCCGCTCTCGACCGCGTCGATGACGGCCTGGAGGTTCGAGCCCGATCCCGACACGAGGATCCCGAGCACGAAGTCCTCGGCGCGGCGGGTGGCGGATTTCACGAGCCCACGCCCGCGCTCACGGCCACGAGCACGCCCACGAAGAGAGCGCTCACGGGAACACCACCCGCGCCTCGAAGTCGGTGCCTTCGGGCATCGCCACGACCTCACCGAGATCGATGGCCGTCTCGCCGATGGCCTGGAGCGCCTCGTGGGTGCGCGCGACGTGATCGGCGGGCACCACGAACACGAAGCCGATGCCGAGGTTGAACACGCGTCGCAGCTCGTGCTCCTCGACGCGCTCTCCGATGAGCTCGATGATCGCGGGTCGCTTCCATGCGGTGGTCAACCGCGCGCCGAGATGATCCGGCAGCACGCGCGGGAGGTTGCCGGGCAGGCCTCCGCCGGTGATGTGGCTCATCGCGTGGACGTCGACGCCTGCGGCAAGCACGGCCTGGACGTGACGCGGATAGAGTCGCGTCGGCGCGAGGAGCGCTTCACCCACCGTCTTTCCGCCGAGCTGCGGAGGACGGTCGCTCGGCGTGAGCTTCATGGCGTCGAAGAGGACGCGGCGCGCGAGCGAGTAGCCGTTGGAGTGGAGCCCGCTCGACGCGAGGCCGATGAGCTTGTCGCCGAGCGCGACGCGCTTGCCGTCGACGATCTTGGAGCGCGCGACGACACCCACGGTGAAGCCGGCGAGATCGTATTCGCCCGCGGCGTACATGCCGGGGAGCTCCGCCGTCTCGCCGCCGAGGAGCGCGCAGCCCGCTTCTTTGCAGGCGTTCGCGATGCCCTTCACGACGCTCTCCGCGACCGCGACGTCGAGCTTGCCGGTGCCGAAGTAGTCGAGGAAAAAGAGCGGTCGCGCGCCCGTCGTGATGATGTCGTTGACGCACATCCCGACGAGGTCCTGCCCGATGGTGTCGTGGACACCGGTGAGGAAGGCGACCTTGAGCTTGGTGCCGACGCCGTCGGTGCCGCTCACGAGCACCGGCTCGTCGATGCCGCTCGGGACCGCGCAGAGCCCGGCGAAGCCGCCGACGTCCGCGAGCACCTCGGGGATGCGGGTCATCTTCGCGAAGGGCTTGATGCGCTCCACGAGCTCGTCGCCAGCGTCGATGTCCACGCCGGCTTCGCGATACGAGATCGATCCCATCGGGGAAAAGCCTTAGTCGGGCTCGCCCGTCGCGACAAGGGTGGGGCCCGGGCGGCTGAGCTCGGGGGCCACGCCGGGCGCACGGGCCCGGAAGACCACGCGCGTATGCAGCGGGAACGTGTAGGCCACGCTGACCAGCACCGCGACGAGCATGCGTGCGACGACGTACGGCAGCGGAAGGGCGGCGAGCACGAGACCGACGAGCGCGCCGTTGAGGAGCGCGCCGCCGATCGACACCGCGGCGTACCGCGCCGCCTGACCGTGGAGCGAGCCGGTGTGGACGTCACGGAACGCCCAGATGCGACCGATCGCGAAGTTGGTGACGCCGCCGCAGAAGGCTCCGCCGACGGTGGCGAGCGGCGGCGGCACGTGCCCGAGCTCGACGAGCAGGATCATCATGCTGAAGTCGACGCCGGTCGCCGCCAGGGCCGCGACCTGGTGCTTGCCGAACAGACGAAGCAGGGAGATCGCCATCGCGGCCCTCAGGCTCCCGCCGTGCGCGTGGGCGTCGGCGCCTCGCGGCCGTGACGCCAGCCGGAGACGAGATGGAGGAGCGAGGGCAAGAAGAGGAGCGCGGCGACCACGCACGCGATCTCGCCGGACGTCGCGAGCCTTCCGAACGAGCGCAGCGCCTGGTTGTCGGCGAAGAGCAGCGAGCCGTAGCCGATGACCGTCGTGTAGCTGCAGAGCGCGACCGCGCCGAAGTGCAGCTTCACCGCCGATGTCACGTCGCCGCCGAGGAGGCGCGAGCGATCGTAGATGTTGAACGGATACTCCGACCCGATGCCGAACGTGATGGGCAGCGCGATGAAGTTCAGGAAATTCAGGCGCTCGCCGAAGAACGACGCGATGCCCAGCGTCCACACCACGCCCAGCACCAGCGACAGGATGACGGCGAAGGAGCCGCGCTTCGACGACGTCGCGATCAGCACGACGAAGAGCACGCCGAGAAACGAGACGCCGGTAGCGAGCGGCCCGTCGCGCTCGAGCGACGAGATCATCTCTGCGAAGACGGTGGCGCGGCTCGCGGCTTCGACGCGACGCGTGCCCTTGCCGTCGGCGTCGGGCACCACGAGCCCGTCGAGCGTGTGCGCCATGCGAAGGAGGTTGTGGCCGTCGTTGTTGGAGACGCCCTTGCGATAGCGCACGTAGAACACCGTGCCGAGGACGCCGTTCTTCTCCGAGAAATTCCGCTTCAAGAGCGTCGGCAGCTGGCTCATCGTGAGGACGCCAAGCGACTCCGGCGGGGTCATCTCGCGCAGGTTCGCGGCCTCGTTCTCGGCGAGCCGCGACAGCACGGTCGGCGTGATGCGCTCGCGGAGGCGCGTGAGCACCTCGAGCTTCGCGGTCTGCTCGGCGATCGTACCCGGGAGGAAATCGGTGACGGTGGTGACGCCGTCGATGAGCGCGCCCTGCGGATCCGCGGCGTCATTCTCGAGGATGCGCTGCTTGAGGACCGGGACCTCCTCCGGGCGATCGGCGAGGACGAGTGACCCCGCGAGGTTGATGCGCCCGGTGAGGATCTGGCTGGCCTTCGCCGACCACTGCGCCGGACCGCTCGAGCGCGAGCCCTGCGAGCCGAGCTTGTCGAAGTCGTATTCCCACGGATCGCGCAGGAATGCCGGCAATCGCCAGGCCGCGAGCACCGTCAGGCCCAATGCCGCCACGACGAAGACGTGCGGCCAGCGGCGCGTGGCGTCGCCGACGATGCGCGAGACGACACCGCGGCTCTGATCGGCGTGCACGTGCGGCGGGGCCTCGCGGAGGAACCTGGGCAGGTGCGTCTGCAGCCTCTCGACGAGGACCACGAGCGCGGGCAGGCACGGGATCATCGAGACCCACACGAGGAGCATCCCCACGAACCCGATGAGGCCGAACTGGCTGAAGCCGCGAAAGTTCGTCACCGTGAGCGAGCCGTACGCGATGCTGGCGACCGCGGAGCCCACCAGCTCGGCGCGGAACGCGTTCCACACCGCCTCGCGCCGGGCCTCGTCGGGGGCCATGCCGCGGGCGCGGAACTCGCGATATCGAGAATAGAGAACGATGGGATAATTCACCCCATTACCGAGGATGATGGCGCCGAGGAATGCCCCCGACGCATTCACGTATCCATAATGGTATGTGGCGAACGCATAGGCACATCCCACGCCGAACAACGGCGGAAAGAAGATGAGCGGAATGGCCCATAACGAACGATAGAAGACGACGATTCCGAGGAGAATGAGCGCCGCCGCGATGGAGGTGGCGACCACGGCCTCGCTGACCAGCGACGCCTTCTCGGCGGCCGCGTTCGGAATGTCGCCGCCGTAGCCCACCCTCATCTGCGCGTGGAAGCGCGCCGGCTGGACCTCCTGCTCGACGATGTGCTTCACCTGCGCGAGCAGCTCCTCGTCGTTGCCGCCGCCCATGCCGGCGCTGGTGGCGAAGATGCGGAGCACGTGCTGCGTCCCGTCGGCGGAGGCGAAGTAGCCGGTGGGGAACTCGTCCTTCTCGTCGGCCTTGGCCTTCCAGCGCTTGCGGTACTCCTCCATGCCCAGCGAGAAGGCGGGCTTCTCGTTCGACTCGAGGTCGTCGACCATGCCGCTGGAGATGGCGATCTGGTGATCGAGGGTGGCGTCGGCCTCCTCCAGCTCCTTGATATCGACGTAGAGCCACTTGTTGTTCTCGAAGAACGTGCGCACGTCCTTCGTGCCCGACTCGATGAACGCGATGCGCTCCGGCGGCAGCTCACGCTGGAGGGCGATGGTGGCCTCGTCGATGAAGCGCTCGTTGGCCTGGCGGTCCGGCGACTCGGCGACGACCAGGATGGTCGACCGCCCGCCGACGCGCTCGAGACGCTGCTCGAACGCCTTGAATCCCGGGCTTTCGCGCGGCAGGAGCTCCATCACGTCGGAGCGGACCTCGAGCTTCCGCGTGTAGCTCCAGCAGCCGATCATCAAGAGAACCGCGCAGCCGATCACGACGAGCGGGTGCCGTCCGCCGAAGTCGACGGAGGCGAAGACGAGCCGCCGCCAGAACGAGTCCTGGCTGATGGGCACGCCGTCGGGAACGCGAGGTTTCATACGAGGACTCCTGC
>JAXDMI010000136.1:0-9347 GCA_034666145.1 Myxococcales bacterium
GGCGTGACCGACTTCTCGATCGCGTCGGACACTTCCTTCTGCGTCGGCCAGATGTCCTTCAGGAAGACGGGCTTGCCGTCCTTGCCCGTGCCGAGCGGCTCGGTGGTGAGGTCGATGTTCGCCGTGCCCGCGAGCGCGTACGCGACGACGAGCGGCGGCGACGCGAGATAGTTCGCGCGGACCTCGGCGTGGACGCGGCCTTCGAAGTTGCGGTTGCCGGAGAGCACCGACACGACGAAGAGCTCCTTGTCGTCGACGACCTTCGAGATGGCGGGCGGGAGCGGTCCGCTGTTGCCGATGCAGGTCGTGCAGCCGTAGCCGACGACGTAGAAGTTGAGACGCTCGAGATACGTGAGGAGGCCCGCCGCCTCGAGGTACTCGGTGACCACCTTCGAGCCGGGTCCGAGGCTGGTCTTGACCCACGGCTTCGACGTGAGGCCCTTCTCGACGGCCTTCTTGGCGAGGAGTCCGGCGGCCATCAGCACCGACGGGTTCGACGTGTTGGTGCAGCTCGTGATGGCGGCGATGACGATGCTGCCGTTGTCGACATGCTTGGCCGCCGCTTCCTCGTCGGGCGTGCTCGGCATGACGGCGGCGTCTCCCGCGCTGGGAAGATGCTTCTTCTTCGGGGCCTTCGTGCGCGCCTGGTACGCGTCGTTCGCCGCGTTGTACGAGGTCTTCACGCCGGGGACGTTGACGCGATCCTGCGGGCGCGCAGGGCCCGCAAGGCTCGGCTCGACGGTGCCGAGGTCGAGCGTGACCGTGTCGGTGTAGACGGCGGCGGGCGAATTCTCGTCGACCCAGAGGCCCTGCTCCTTCGCGTACGTCTCGACGAGGCTCAGCTGCGCCTCGCTTCGTCCGGTGAAGCGCAGGTAGCGGATGGTCTCGGCGTCGATCGGGAAGATGCCGCACGTGGCGCCGTACTCGGGCGCCATGTTGGCGATGGTCGCGCGGTCCGCGAGGGGGAGCTGCGCGAGGCCGGGGCCGAAGAACTCGACGAACTTCCCGACCACGCCGCGCTTGCGAAGGAGCTGCGTGACGGTGAGCACGAGATCGGTCGCGGTGGTTCCCTCGGGGAGCTTGCCGGACAGACGAACGCCGATGACGTGCGGGAGCAGCATGCTCACGGGCTGGCCGAGCATCGCCGCTTCGGCCTCGATGCCGCCGACACCCCATCCGAGCACGCCGACGCCGTTGATCATCGTGGTGTGCGAGTCGGTGCCGACGAGCGTGTCGGGATACGCGAGCGGGATCGATCCGAGCTGCGCGGGCGCAGTCATGACGACGCGCGCGAGGAACTCGAGGTTCACCTGGTGCACGATGCCGGTGTCGGGCGGCACGGCCTTGAAGTTGCGGAACGCCTCCTGGCCCCACTTGAGGAAGCGATAGCGCTCCTGATTGCGCTCGAACTCGAGGTCGGCGTTCTTCTGCATCGCCGTCTTGCTGCCGTACTCGTCGACCTGCACCGAGTGATCGATGACGAGCTCGACGGGCTGCAGCGGGTTGATCTTGCGCGGGTCGCCGCCCATGCGCTTCATCGCGTCGCGCATCGCCGCGAGGTCGACGACGCAGGGCACGCCGGTGAAGTCCTGGAGGAGGACGCGGCTCGGAGTGAACGCGATCTCCTGGCTGGGCTCGGCGGTGGCTTCCCACTTCGCGATGGCTTCGATGTCCTCGACGTCGACCGAGACGCCGTCTTCGGTTCTGAGGAGGTTCTCGAGGAGGATCTTGAGAGAGAAGGGAAGCTTCGCCGCCGCGGGGTGCTTCTTGTAGACCGCGTCGAGGCGGTACATCGTGTAGGAGTCGGCGCCGACCTGCAGCGTCGCTTGGCTGCCGAAAGAGTTCTTGGACATTGGGGCGGGGAATATAGGGCGCTATTCCCCGGGGTGGTAGGCCCGTTCGGTGTGTTTCTGGAGCTCCTCGGGGCTCCGCCAGGTGGGCTTCATCTCGTGTTTCACGAAGAGCGGCGCCTGGTCGGCGAAGTGCGGCGACGTCGCGCGACTCGAAGCTCCATATTGATGAATCGATGTGGATCGGATGCCTTCGGGGCCCCGGCCGAGCTCGACGATCATGACGAGCGAATCGCCTTGCCGGCCCACGAGGTGGTCCTCGACGGTGCGTGCGTTGACGCCGTTGATGACGTCGGGACCGCCGGGGAGCGGCAGGTCGAGGGTGCCGCGGCGGAGGCGATGGATCTCGCCCCAAGGCACGTTCACCCTTCCGAACCGAGCGACGAGCCACTTCACGGTGGCGCGGAACGAGGTGACGGCATCGGTGGCGGTCGCGTCTCCGCCCGCGTGATCGGGGTCGACGCCGCGCCACGTGAGGATCGCGATGGTGGCGCCGGCCGAGTCGACCTCGCACGCGCGATCCCACGTCGTGAGCAGCGTGAGCGCTTCCTGCTCGGCGGCGTCGACCGGCTTCAGGTCACGAACGCGGTCGATGACGTTGCGCACGATCGCGGCGTCGGGGTCGTAGGTGCGATCCCACTTCATGCGGAGGAAGTCGTCGCGTGAGACGAGGCCTTCACGACCGAGGAGCGTGAGCGAGCGGGCGCTGCGATTGGTGAGGTTCGTCTCGATCCCGAAATTCTCCGCGAAGGCCTCCCGTCGCGGGTTCCCTTCGCCGGTGGTGGTCGGCCACGGCATCGAGTTGCAGCTCTGGACGAAGCCGGACGGCGGATCTTCGACGTGCGGGAGCTCCGCGAACGGCAGGTAGTCGTTCCAGATCACCTCGCTCTTGTCGCCGGGGAGGACCGCCTTCCAGTCGTAGTTCTCGTGCCGCAACGGTAACAATGCATTGTACACGTATCCGATGTGCTCGGGATCCGCGTAGACGGTGTTGAACATGGGGATCGCCTGCATGCTCATCGCGGTCTTCCACGCGGCGAGGTCCTTCGCCTTGTTCATGTGGAACCACTGCTCGCCGGCGCGTAGCGCGCGACCGATGCCGGCGTAGCGGATGGCCCACGCGCCCGCGTCGGTCTTCATCACGGGGCCGTGCTTGCTCCAGTAGACCGGCTTGTGCGCGGTGAAGACGAAGAACCCCGTGTCGATGGAGATCGGCGTCTCCTTCTCGTCGAGCGGCAGCCACTGGTCGTCGAGCGCGTAGTCGAAGCCGTGTCCGCTCTTCGATGCCGCGAGCCGCAGCTCGTAGACGTCGACGAGGTCGGGTGAGTTCACGGTGTGCGCCCAGGCCACGTGATCGTTATGTCCGTGGAGGACCATAGGCGCGCCGGGAAAGAGACCGCCGCTCACGTTCCAGCCCTCCTCGCTGGTGACGTGCGCCTCGTACCAGGCGACGGGCCCTTCCCACGGCTGATGCGAGTTGACGTTGAGCCGCGTGATGCCGTCCGGCGCGCGCGTCCCGATGACGGCATGCGCGTTGGAGCCTGGAAATGCGGTCTCTTCGTGTGGTCCCTCGGCGAGGACGCGATCGCCGACGTGCTTCGGCGGGCCGTCGTTGATGGCGCCGAGCACCTTGTTCATGTCGAACATGAGCGGGATCTTGTGCGCGAAGCCCGCCGCGATGTCCTTTCCGGTGAGCGGATAGAGGCGGCCGTCGGCCTCGTGCGGATGCCGGTACGCGTAGAGGTTGAGGCCGCGCGCATAGCCTTCGAGGACGGCGCGGTAATCGGCGCCGAGCGTGTCGTACTGCTCGGCGAGCTGTTCGCGAACGCGAACGAGACCGACGTAGTAGTCGTTCGCGAGCGCCGCCTTCGACAGCGCGATGAGGCTGAGGCGCCCGGTGGCGGCAGCGAGCACGCCTTGCACGAGCGGGAAGTCGTCCTCGGCGTGTGCGTAGGCGAGCCCGAACGCGGCGTCGGCGTCGCTCTTGCCGAAGACATGCGGCACGCCCCAGGTGTCGCGCACGATGCGGACGCGCTGCGCTTGCGCGAACGTCGCGTCGTCGGGGCGCGGCGGCTTCGGCAAGAAGAGCGGCTTCCGCGCGACACGCCAGCCCGCGACGACCACGACGACGCCAAAGAGCACGCGCACCCGTCGGCGCGCGAAGACCCCGCGGAGCCTGGATTTCAGGGTCAAGCGCGCATCTTATACCGCATCGGCGGGGACCCTCGACGGGCCCTCGACGGGGCGCTCCGCAGCGATCCGCTGACGATTCGGGTCCGAATCGTCGGCAAGGGCCCGTCATCAGCCGAGCGCCTCATCGTTCGGGTCCGAATCGTCGGCAAGTACGCGTCATCAGCCGAGCGCGGCATCGTTCGGGTCCGAATCATCGGCAAGTACGCGGCGTCGTTGGAACGCGTCACGATTAGGACCCGAATCGTCGGCAAGTACGTCATCAGGCGAGCGCGGCATCATTCGGGTCCGAATCGTCGGCAAGTACGCGTCATCGCTGGAACGCGTCACGATTAGGACCCGAATCGTCGGCTCGCCGGCGAGCAGTGGCACCGCCGGCGCGGGGCGAGCGACCGAAAAAAGCGAGGTCGTTACTTCTTCTTTCGAACCAGGGTCGCTAGCTCTTTCGCGCGCGCATGGCCGCTGTCGAGCTCGAGCGCACGATCGATGTGCTCGGCGGCGAGATCGAGCTCGTCGGCCGCGACGTAGATCTCGCCGAGCGTGACGCGGTAGGTGACGTTCTTCGGATCCGACGCGATCGCGGATTTCGCGAGGGCGGCGGCCCTCTCGAGATCGCCGTCGCTCATCCACAGCGCATGCGCGGCGCGCTCGGCGAGCGGCGCCGCCGGCCGCGCATCGTTGGCCTTCGCATAGTGGAGGGCCGCGTCGGTCCATCGCTTGTCGCGCTCGGCGGCGCGCGCGCGGTTCAGGCTGAGCTCCCGACGGCGCGTCTTCGCGAGCTCCTCCACGTCGTCGAGCTTTCGGCGGATGAACGGGTCATCGCTGTTGTGGAGCGCCAGCCGGTAGTTGTTGGCGGCGCCAATCACGTCGTCGACCTTCATGGCCTCCTCGGCGGCCTGCAAGAACAGCTCGACGCGCTTCTGCACCCCGATCTGCTGCGCCGCCGCATACTGGCGACGCCTCGTCTCCTCCGAGACCGGCGCCGCCATCGAGGCCGGCGCCATCGAGGCCGCCGAGGCCGGCGCCGCCATCGAGGCCGCCGCCGCCATCTTCTTGCTCATCTTCCGCGGCGGAACCGTCTTGCGCGGCGGAACCGTCTTGCGCGGCGGGAGCGTGTTCCGCGGCGGGAGCGAGCGCTTCGTCGTGGCCGTCGCAGGGAGCGTCTTGTCGTACGCCACGCGTCGGGCCGGATCGGTGAGGACGTCGTGCGCCTCGGTGAGACGCTGGAAGACGCGGTTCAGCGGCGCGCGGAGCCGTCCCAGCTTCTTGCCGAAGAAGCGATCGGGATGCAGCTTCGCGGCGAACGCGAAGTAGGCGCGCTTGATGGCCTTCTTCTCCGCGCCGCGATCGATCTCGAGGAGCGTGTAGTGGTCGCCGCCCGCGAGCCTCGCGTCGAGCGCCGCGATATTTTCCCTCGTCGCCTCGTCGAGGTCACTGGCCTCGTCCTCGACGCGCGCCATCATCTTCGCGGGGGAATCCACGCGACCCATGCGCAGCGACTTCCGCGGGTGCGGCTTCTCCGGCGGCGTATCGCGCCGAACCGGGCGCATCGGAGCCGGCCGCAGCGAAGCCTTCTCGGCGCGCGCATCGACGCGGACGGACCGCATCGATGCCGTCGACTTCGCACGTCGCGGCGGCTTGGTCGTGCTCGCGGCGCGACGCCGTTGCTTCGGCTCGGAGGTCGACAGCGCACCGAGCGCCTCGAGTCGCTGCGCGAGCTCCATCGCCGTGACGAAATCGAGACCCGCGATCTGCGCGATCTCCTCGAGTGTCGAGCGACCGTCGACCTGCGAGAGCACGAACGCCTCGAGCGCGCCGAGGGGCAGCCGCTTCACGTCACAGTCGGCCGGCGTCAAGATCGTCTCGCGGTCCATCGTCGTGCTCCGAACAGAGCATCATACAAGACCTCAGTGCGGGTGGACCATGTCCTCCGGCTTCACGTGCGCGTCGAATTGCTCGGCGGTGACGAGGCCGGAGGCGATCGCGGCGTCCTTCAAGGAGAGGTTCTTCTCGTAGGCGCTCTTCGCGATCTTCGCCGCGGCGTCGTAGCCGATGAGCGGCGCCAGCGCCGTCACCAGCATCAACGAGTGGCCGACATGCCGCGCGATCGTCTCGCGGTTCGGCTCGATGCCGACCACGCAGTTCTCGCGGAAGCTGTCGCATGCGTCGGCGAGCAGATCGATGCTCTCGAGGAGATCGTGGATGAGCATCGGCTTGAAGACGTTGAGCTCGAGATGCCCGCTCGCGCCCGCGATGCCGATGCCGACGTCGTTGCCCATCACGTGCGCCGAGACCATCGTCAGCGCCTCGGCCTGCGTGGGATTCACCTTGCCGGGCATGATCGAGCTGCCCGGTTCGTTCGCGGGCAGGATCAGCTCGCCGATCCCGCAGCGAGGGCCGCTCGCGAGGAGCCGCACGTCGTTCGCGATCTTCATGCACGCCGTGGCCAGCACGCGCGTCGCCCCGCTCGCCGCGACGACGGCATCGTGACCCGCAAGCGCAGCGAACTTGTTCGGCGCAGTACGGAACGGGATTCCCGTGAGCTCGGCGATCTTCGCCGCCACGCGCGTCGCCCACTCGGGATGCGTGTTGAGCCCGGTGCCCACTGCGGTTCCGCCGAGCGCGAGATCGAGCAGGCCTTCCTTCGCCTCTTCGAGCTTCTTCTCCGCAAAGGCGAGCTGCGCGGCCCAACCGCTCATCTCCTGACCGAGCGTGAGCGGCGTCGCATCCATGAGATGCGTGCGCCCGATCTTCACGATGCTCGCAAAGGCCTCGCTCTTCGCGGTGATCGACGAACGAAGGCGCGCCACCGCTGGAATGAGCCGATGCGCGATACGCGTGGCGGAGGCGACGTGCATGACGGTGGGGAACACGTCGTTCGACGACTGCGACATGTTCACGTGGTCATTCGGATGGATCGCGCCTTTTTTCCCGCTTCCCAGCGGTGTACCGCCGATCTCGTTGGCGACGTTCGCGATGACCTCGTTCGCGTTCATGTTCGACTGCGTGCCGCTCCCCGTCTGCCAGACGACGAGCGGGAAATGTTCGTCGAGGTCTCCTGCCTCGACCTTGCCCGCGGCCTCCGCGATCAGCGCCGCGAGCTTCGGATCGAGCTTGCCGAGGTCTTTATTTACGTGGGCCGCCGCCATCTTCACCACTCCGAAGGCGCCGATCACCGGGCGACCGAAGCGATGTCCGCCGATCCGGAAATTCTGGAGACTGCGCTGGGTTTGCGCACCCCAGTAGCGGCCCTCGGCCACCTCGACGTCGCCCATGCTGTCGGTCTCGATGCGGTTGCCCATGCGTCGGGGATAGCACGCCGCGCGCGTAGCTCTTGCGCGGCGGCGGATCGCGGGCGATCGTGCTTCCGCCCGCATGTCCACCTCCGCGCTCCTCGCCGAAGTCTCGTTGTTTGCGCTGCTCGACGAGCAGGAACGTTCGCTCCTCGCCGAGCGCGTCGAGACCGTGAAGTTCGACGACGGCGCCGTCATCTTCAACGTCGGCGATCCCGGCGAGTCGATGTACATCGTGACGAGCGGCGAAGTGCAGCTCTCCGTGAAGACGAAGACCGGCGAAGAGATGTTCCTCGAGAGCCCCGGCCCGGGGGAGTTCTTCGGCGAGATCTCGCTCCTCGATCAGGGACCGCGCACCGCCACCGCGCGCGCGAAGAGCCCGGTCGTCGCCATCGAGATCGACCGCGGCGATCTCGACGAGCTCTTCCGCCTCCAGCCGGCCGCCGCGATGGACCTCCTCACCGCTACGGGCCGCCGCCTACGTCACAACGCGATGATCATCCGCAATGCCGCGACGCGGAATGCGAACGAGGAGATCGCCGACAACCGCTCGATGGTCATGAAGGTGGCCGACTGGATCGCGGAGTTCTCGGGGAGCCTTCCCTTCCTCTTCATCCACATCGTCGTGTTCGCGATCTGGATCATCTTGAACGTCCACCTGTTCTCGTTCGGCAACTTCGATCCGTTCCCGTTCGGCTTCCTCACGCTGGTGGTGTCGCTCGAGGCCATCATCCTCAGCGTGTTCGTGCTCCTCAGTCAGAACCGCCAGGTGGCGCGCGACAAGGTGCGCGGTGACATCGAGTACGACGTGAACCTCAAGGCCGAGATGCAGATCTCGAACATGCACGAGAAGGTCGACATGATCTACTCGGAGATCCAGAAGCGCCTGGACCGCATGGAAAAGAAGATGCCCTAGCTCCGAGTCTTCTGCGCGTCGGCGCAAGATCGTACGATGCAGGCCATGCACCGCTCGGTGGTCGTCCTCGTTGCCGCTGCCCTCGTCGCGCATGGTGGAGGCTCCATCGCCGGCGCCGAAGAGCCGCGAACGCGCCTCGCGCGCGCTCCAGTTCCGCTCGACGGCATCGCCGCCATCGTCGACGACGTCTTCGTGTTCCGCTCGGAGATCGACGCGCAGGCGCGCCGCTTCGAGTCGAAGCTCTCGCACGATCCCGTCCAGCGCCGCGCCGAGCTGGCCATGATGCAGAAGGAGCTCCTCGCGCGCGCCATCGACGCCATCCTCATCGAGCGTGACTGCAAGCACCTCCACCTCGAGGCGACGGACGCCGAAGTGTCCGCGGGCATCGAGAGCGTGGCGCAGGCGAACGGCTTCACGCGCAAGCAGCTCGAGAGCGAGGTCGCGAAGGCGGGTTACTCGCAGGCCGACTACCAGGAAGAGATCCGCCGCCAGATCCTCGAGCAGCGCTGGCTGATGGCTCGTGCCGCCGGCAAGATCGACCGCAAGAAGAACCCCGACGCAGCGTCGTTCCAGGCCGCCATCGAGAAGCAGCGCGAGGCCTTGCTCGTCGACCTGCGCAGCCACGCGTTCATCGAGCTCCGATGAGGAGCGCTCCCCTGCTTCGCGCAGCCTTCGTCGCCACGATCCTCGCGCTCGCAGGCTGCGGTGGAAACGCCGCCTCGAACGCCGGCGCCACGCCGGCCGCGAGCGCGAACAAGCCGGCTCCGCCGCCGTGTCCCGACGCGATCGTGCCCGGCGGCGATCCGCTCGAGGGCGCGGGCTTCGAAGGCAAGCCGGTGGTCCGCGTGTGCGTGGTGGGCGGCACCGAGGCCTCGCGACAGAGCGCGCAGCGCGCGATCGATCTGCGTGCGCGCGACACGTTCAGCGCCGAGCGCGTGCGCGCCGATCTCGAAGCCATCCTGAAGCTCGGCACGTTCGATGACGCCGCTGCGTACGGGCTGCGCGTGCAGCAAGGGACGAGCGTCGTCCTCCTCTACAGCGTGCGCGATCGGCCGCGCATCGCCGAGATCGGCTTCGAGGGCGCGAAGGTGCTCGGCG
>JAXDMI010000137.1:0-14730 GCA_034666145.1 Myxococcales bacterium
ACCGCGAGATGGGCATCGCCTCGGACGAGTCCGGTCAGATAGCCGCGCCTGTAGTCAGCGGTTGCGGCTGCAGTCACCGTGAACGCGCCGACACCGAGCATGCGATTGCCCGTCGTGAGGAAAGGACGGCGCTCAGCACCGTGCTCGGTGCCGGTCACGTGCTTCCACCCGCGCTCGGTGAGGAAGCGATGGTCGCCGCTCGCGATGAGCTCGGTGCCGTCCGCGAGCCGCACCCGATGCGCCGGCTTCATCGTCCGCCAGTGCGCGAGGACCTGGGTGCGCACGTACCGACGATAGCGACCGCGCCTCTCGCTCCCGTAGATGACATCGCCGACGCGAACGTCGCGCAGCACGTTCGTCGTGCCGTCGCCGGTCAGGATCGGCGTGTCACCCGACAAACAGTACGAACACGCATGAAAACATCCTCGGTACGGGTTCACGCTCCAGCGGAAGCCGACGTCCGGGCTGTCGTTCGTCGCGAGGATGCTGCGCGAGTGGTCTTCGTAGACCTGCATCGGCGCGCCCGGGTTGTCCTCGTCCTCGTACTCCATCGTCGTCGACGAGAAGCGGTTCGCGGGGTTGGCGACGGGGAGGTAGCGCGTCACGCCGGCTACGTTAGCAGAACGGATGTTCAGTGCAAGCGAGGCTGTAGTTTCAAGGACTTAGCTCGAATCGTAAGCGCAGTGAGGTCGTCGCCGCGGCGCAGTCATGGCCGAGGCCTAGCCGTCGCGACGCATGCGTAGACGTCGTAGGAGAACGTGCTCTCCACCTTCACGTAGCGCGCGGCGAAGTCCGCGCGGAAGCGCGCGTCGAAGACGGTTCGTGCGTCCTCGGTGAGCGGCCGATACGGGCTCCGGAGGCTGAACGGCTCTCCGTGGGGAAGGAGCCAGATGCGCGGATGACATGCCGCCTGACTCGCGCCGAGCATTCGCGTCGCGTCGTAGCCGGCCGCGGTGCTGTCCATCTGCGAGCCCGCGTCGAGGTAGAGCGGCTGATCGAAAGCGATCAAGATGCGCTCGAACGTGTCGCGGTACGCGGCATCGGTGCTGTACCCCATCTGGATCTCGCTGCCGTCGTATTCCGAGAGGATCGCGCGCACCTCGCGGGAGCGGGCGCCGGCACGGGCGACGCGCTCTCCGACGAAGAAGACGTTGGCCACGGCACACACCGCGACGATGGCAGCAAAGCTCGCGCGACCGACGAGCGTCGCGATGCGCGCCGACGAAGCGCTCACGCGGTCGCGCTCTGCGCCGTCGGCGGCGTCGGCGAACGCATCGATGCCCAATGGCAGAAACGGCAGGATGTGATGGCAGCCCGCGCCTGGCTTGGCGGCAACGACGCAGGCAGCAGCGACGCACAGGAGAAGGGTCCGATAGGGAACCGGCCATCGCGGTCGCGCAGGAAGGACGGGAGCTCCGCCGGGGTGAAGCCAGCGCGCGACGGCGACGGGACAGAGAAGGAAGAACGCGGCGCTCGCGCCCATCAGCAGCTCCCGAACGGCCAGCCCGTGTCGTGCGGTCCGATGGAGCACCGCTGCGTATGCGTGAAGAGAAAATGGACTCGACGCGAAGACGGCCATCGAGAGCGCTCCGCCGATCGTCGCTGCCAGACACGCCGCACCGAGGCCTCGCCATCGCGCCAGAAGGACCAGGGTGGGCGCGACGTAGAAGATGCCCGTGACCTTGAGGCCGACCATCCAGGCCACGATGGCTGCGTGAGCGACGACGTCCATCCACGCCGAGCGAAGAGGACGTGCTCGAACGAGCCACAGTCCGAGCGCGCTACCCACGAGCAGGAACGGCTCGGGCCGGCACCAGTACGCGCTCTCGTCGTAGTAGACGAGATACAGAAGGAAGAGGAGCCACGCTCCGCTCGCACATCGCGCGCTCACGCGCCGGCGCAAGACGGCGAACACGAGCGCGCCCGAAGCGATGCAGGCCAGGAAGCACGGAAGCTTCAGGGCGAAGATGCTCTTCCCGAACAGCGAGATCGAGCCCGCGAGCACGAGAAAGACGTTCGGTCCATAGGGCAGCTCGTAGCTCGCGACACCCGTCGCGCCATGGTACGGCGGCTGGCCTTGAAGGAGCGCGCTCGCGATCGCGCCGACGCTCACTTCGATGTGGTCGTTGAACGCGGCGACGCCGAGGTAGACGACGAGCAGCGCGACGTATGCCGTCGTGGCGATGGTCAGCGCGGCGTGCTCGCCGAGGCTGGTCATACGGAGGAGACGTGATGACGCCGTCGGTACGCGCATCTTGCTGGCGCTTCGCAAGGACCGAGCCGCGCGAACGACCCGTGCGATCCGGGGTCAGGGCATCCAGATGTGCGCGTGCGTTCGCGTGGCAAGAGACTCACAGCCCAGCTCGCACGCGCCCGGGCTACGAGTCGTCGCTGCCGCTCTTGCCGCCGCCGCCCTTGTCGCCGGCTGCCTTGCCCTGGATGTGCTGGAGCAGCGTCGTGGTGCGAACGCGCTTGCCGTCGACCTCGCTCCAGAAGAGCACCGGCGCGCCTGGGAGCGACTTCGCGAAGTAGTAGGTCGAGACCTCGCCGTCCTTGCCGCGCACCTCGTAGACGATGCAGTCGAACTTGCCGCCCGGGATCTTGATCGACTCCTCGTAGCTCTTCACGCGGTCCTTCGGGAACTCGGCGTCCTTCTGCAGGGAGACCCAACCCTTGCGCTTCGGCTCGCCTCCGCCGGCGAAGATCTCGCAGCCGTCGTCGTCGACCTTCGTGAACGTGAGAACGCGCTCGCGCGTCGGTTTTCCAGGCATCTCCACGCGATAGCGATACGTGCGGCCCGACTTCGTCGCGGCACGGATCTGTTCCCACGTGTACGGCGCCGGATACACCGGACCCTTCTTCACGATCTCCGGCTCGGGCGGCGCGACCGCCTCTTGCGTCGTGTCGATCTCGGTCGGCTCCTTGGCCTCCTTGGCAGGAGCGCCGCCGCACCCCGCCGCCGCGGCGGCCATCAGACCCGCGAGAACGACGAGGTGCGCCGCCGTACCGTTCACGTCGTCGAGCTCGACGCCTTCTCCGGCTTCTCAGCCGCAGGCGGCGCCGCCGTGCACTCGAACGAGAGCTTCTTGCCCGGCCTCTTCTCGCCGGTCTTCTCGTCCTCGACCTCCGCATCGACCACGCCGACGACGACGCTGCCGCCCTTCTCGAGCGCACCGAAGAGGAGCTCCTCGCCGAGCGGCGTCTTCACTTCCTCCTGGATGATCCGTGCGAGCGGACGCGCGCCGAAGTCCGGGTCGTAACCCTTGTCCGCGAGGTACGTGCGCGCGGGCTCCGTCACCTCGATGGTGACGTGCTTCTCGGCGAGCTGACCGGAGAGCTCTTTCATGAACTTGTCGACGATGCTGCCCATCGTGCCTGGCGAGAGCGCATCGAACCCGATGCGTGCGTCGAGCCGATTCCGGAACTCGGGGCTGAAGAGCAGCTTGTACTCGCGCTCGGCATCGCCGGTCGCGCGCTTGTCGCCGAAGCCGACGGAGCGACGACCGAGGTCGCGCGCGCCGACGTTGCTCGTCATGAGCAGGATGACGTGACGGAAGTCGGTCGACTTGCCGTTGTTGTCCGTCAATTTGCCGTGATCCATGATCTGGAGGAGCACGTTGAAGACGTCGGGATGCGCCTTCTCGATCTCGTCGAGGAGGAGCACCGCATGCGGTGTCTTCGCGATCGCGTCGGTGAGCAGGCCGCCCTGATCGAAGCCGACGTAGCCCGGCGGCGCGCCGATGAGACGCGAGACGGTGTGCCGTTCCATGTACTCGCTCATGTCGAAGCGCAGGAACGAGATCCCCATGACCTTGGCGAGCTGCTTCGCCGCCTCGGTCTTGCCGACGCCGGTGGGGCCGGTGAGGAGGAAGTTGCCGATCGGCTTCTCCGGTGAGCGGAGGCCGGCACGCGCCAGCTTGATGGCCGCCGCGAGCTGGTCGAGCGCGCGATCCTGACCGAACACGACCTTCTTGAGATCGAGGTCGAGCGCGCGGAGCTTCTCCTTGTCGTTCGACGAGACCTCGCGCGGCGGGATCTGCGCCATGCGCGCGAGCACCGTCTCGACGTCGACCACGCCGACGATGATCTCCGGCGCCGCCTTCTTGTCGGACTTCTCGCGCTTCTCGGGGACGGTTCCCGTCGGCGTCGTGGCCGGACCGGAGCCGTTCAAGCCCCGCGTGCTGTCGAAGAGCGCGCCCGCTCCCGAGCCACCGTCGGCGGCGACCGCGGCGTCCTTCTTCGCGGCATCGCCCGCCTCGGGCTCGTCGCGCAGGAGGTTCGGCGGCTTCTCACCCTTGTAGAGTGCAAGCTTTGCCGCGGCACCCGCCTCGTCCAGGAGGTCGATGGCCTTGTCAGGGAGACGGCGATCGTGGAGATAACGCGCGGAGAGCGTGGCCGCGGCGTCGAGCGCCTCGTCCGTGTACTTCACGCCGTGGAACTCCTCGTACTGGGGACGGAGCCCCGCGAGGATCTTCTTCGTGTCCTCGATGGAGGGCTCGTTGACCTCGACGCGCTGGAAGCGTCGGGCGAGGGCGCGGTCCTTCTCGAAGTGCTGCCGGAACTCCTCGAACGTCGTGGAGCCGATGCAGCGCATGCGGCCCGAGGCGAGGGCAGGCTTCAGGAGGTTCGAGGCGTCCATGCTGCCGCCGCTGGTGGCACCGGCGCCGACGATGGTGTGGATCTCGTCGATGAAGAGGATGGCCCCTTCGATCTTCTGGAGGCCCTTCACGACGCCCTTGAGGCGCTCCTCGAACTCGCCGCGGTAACGCGTGCCGGCGATGAGCGCGCCCATGTCGAGCGAGTACACCGTCGACTTCTCGAGCGCCTTCGGCACCTCGCCGTTGACGATCTTGAGCGCGAGGCCCTCGACGATCGCCGTCTTGCCCACGCCCGAATCACCCACGAGCAGCGGATTGTTCTTCTTCCTCCGCGCGAGGATCTGGATCATTCGCATGACCTCGTTCGAGCGCCCGACGAGCGGATCGATGCGCGAGCCCTTGGCCTCCTCGTTGAGGTTGATCGTGTAGGCCTTCAGCGGATCCTTGCGGGAGCGCGGGCCGTCCTCGTCGCCGCCGAGCGACGCAGGCTCCTTGTCGGCGCCGGCACCTTCGCCCTCGTCCATCTTCGAGATGCCGTGCGAGATGTACGCGACGACGTCGAGGCGCGTGACCCCGCTCTTCTCGAGGATGCTCACGGCCGGTGAGTCACGCTCGGCGAAGATGGCGACCAGCACGTTCGCGCCCGTCACCTGATCCTTGCCGCTCGATTGCACGTGGCTCATCGCGCGACGGATGGCGCGCTGGACGCCGAGCGACGCGGTGGGCGTCGTGAACGCATCTTCGGGAACACTGTCGAGCTGCTCCGTCAGGAACGCCTCGAGCTCCTTCTTGACGACGGTCGGGTCTCCTCCAGCGTGGCGGACGACGAGCGCAGTGCCCTCGTCGAAGAGCAACGCGTAGAGGAGGTGCTCGAGCGTCACGTACTCGTGACGCCGCCGCGCTGCTTCGTTTGCAGCGAGCGAGAGCGCGATCTCTACCTCGGGACTGATTCGCATGGGTTACTCGGGTTCGGTGGTGAGCAGGAGCGGCATGCCGTTCTCACGCGCGTAGTCCATCACCTGGGTCGATTTCGTTTCGGCAACATCACGAGTGTAGACGCCGGCGACGGCGGCACCGCTCTTGTGCACGGTCAACATGATGTGCACGGCTTCGGTGTCCGTCTTGTGGAAGAAGCGCTTCAGCACCTCGATGACGAACTCCATCGTCGTGTAGTCGTCATTGTGGAAGATCACCTTGTAGCGTCGGGGGGTCGCGGAGATCGGCTTGTCCTCGAGCTCGACGTCGTCGCCCTGCGCGGGCTCCTTCGTCGGGTCCTTCGGGTCGTCGTCCCCGCCGTCGCGCACGCGGTCGAGCTTCCAGTCCGGGTTCCTAGCGTCGTCTGTCACTTCGGCTCCCCCATTGTGCGTCCCCATGCGCCGGTAGCAAGAGCGAACGCCAAGCGCCTGTCCGCAAGGCGCCGCGAGATGGGGTAGCCACGATGAGGGACCCGCAACCACTTATGGATGCAAGCCCCTCGTCATCCGTTCCGGTTCCTTCCGCGGAGCCGTTGCCGCTGTTACTCTAAACCGTCTTCCAGGCTCGTCCGTCTGGAGTCATCAGTGGCCGTGGGGGTCGTGGGGCGTATGGCTGAACTCCAAGAAAACATGGTCGTGGCGGATCGTTTCCGCCTTGTGAAGATGATCGGCCGTGGAGGCATGGGGTCGGTCTGGCAGGCCATGCACCTCGGTCTCGATACGCCCTGCGCGGTGAAGTTCATCGAAGGCGAGCTCGCCAACGTCGCCGAGGCCCATCAGCGCTTCGAGCGCGAGGCGAAGGCAGCGGCTCAGCTCCGCAGCCCGAACGTCGTCCAGATCTTCGATCACGGCGTCTGGGAAGGGCGCCCGTACATCGCGATGGAGCTGCTCGAGGGCCAGGACCTCGGCAAGAAGCTCGCCCAGCACGGTGGCATCCTCTCGCCCTCGGAGGTGAACTTCGTCATCCAGCAGGTCTGTCGTGCGCTCACGCGCGCGCACCAGGCGGGAGTCGTCCACCGCGATCTCAAGCCCGACAACATCTTCATCGTCAAAGACGACGATCGCGACATCGTGAAGATCCTCGATTTCGGTGTTGCGAAGTCGGCGGCCTCGGCGCTCGACGGGTCGAACACGAAGACCGGCGCGATGCTCGGCACGCCGTATTACATGAGCCCGGAGCAGGCGCAGGGCATCAAGACGGTCGATGCGCGAAGCGATCTCTGGTCGCTCGCGGTCATCGTTTTCCAGTGCCTCACCGGACGGCTGCCCTTCGAGAGCGAGGCCCTCGGCGATCTCCTCGTGAAGATCATCGTCAACAAGGTCCCGGTTCCGTCCGAGGCAGCGCGCATCAAGACCAACATTCCGGTCGGCTTCGACGCCTGGTGGGTCAGGGCCGCCGAGCGCAACGTCGACGCCCGTTTCCCGACCGCCAAGGCCTTCGCCGAATCGCTGAGCATCGCGCTTGGGCAATCGTCCAACACCGAGATGGAGCGTGGCCGCCTCAACCGCGGCAGTGAGCGCCCCGGTGGCGCCACCGCGATGATGGTCAACGCGCCCGGCACCGAGGTCTACGCGCACGTGCCGAACACGCCGCAGCCCGGCGTCCACACCGCGGCGATGCAGACGCCCAACCCGATGCACACGCCGCCCAACATGCACAGCTCGCAGCCGGGCGTGGGCGGCATGCAGCAAGGTGGACCCCCGCCCGGCACGGGGCCGATGGGTAGTGGCGCCGGTCCTCACGGCAATCCTCACCAGAGCTACCCGGGTTACGGGCCTCAAGGCACGACCGGCAATCCCGTCGCCGCCACGTTCTCCGGCATCGACCCCAACGGCGTTCCGAAGAAGTCGTCGGTCGGGATCGTCATCGGCATCGGCGCGGTCATCGCGCTCGTCGGGATCGGTCTCGGCGGCGTGGCCATCGTGCGCGGGCGCAACGCGAGCGGTCCCATCGTCGACCCCGCGACGCTCTCGAACGCCAGTGGGACGCCGGTCGCCTCGGCGTCCGTCACGGCCACGGCGTCTGTCACCGCCGCGGGCGAGCCCTCGAGCGCGCCTGTCGCGAAGGCAGCCGAGACGGCTGCCACCGCGGCTGCTGCGGATGCCGGCGCCGATCCGGCAACAGCGACGCCGGCGGTCGCTGCGGCAGCTGCGAATGGCGGCGTGCATCGCCCTGCCGGCAACGGCGGCGGTCACGCGCCCACCGGCGGAGGTGCAAAGCCGCCGCCCGCGACACCTGCGACGCCACCCGCTGCTCCCGTCGCGGCGCCTGCGAAGCCTGCCGGCACGCAGAAGCCGATCAACCTCGGTTTCTGAGCGCGATGTGATGTCCGCTGCGCAACGAGCGGAGGCGCTCGTTCGGACGACCTGCTCGATCACCGAGGCAGCGTCGCGCGCGGCGTACCTGCGCAACCTCCTGTTGCGCGGTGACGTCCCCGATCTCGCGCCGATGCTCGACGTCATCTGCGCGCGCGCCGAGCAGGCCGAGGAGTCGGCGCGCGAGACGCTCGTCGCGCTCGTCGATGCACTGAACCACGAGGCGTGCGTCGACGTCGTGCAGCTGCTCCGTGAAGAGGCGCTGGGCGTTCCGCATCTCGCGCTCGAGCGGCTCGTGCGTCAGCCGCTCGCCATCGTCGAGCCGCGTGACGTAGGCCGCCCCGAGGACGATCGCATTCCCGACTACGGGAAGGGACGGCCCCTCACGCTGGGCGAGCGCAAGTCACTCGCGCGGAGACCCACGCGCGAGATGATGGATCGCCTGCTGCGCGACCCGCATCCCGACGTCATCCGCATGGCGCTCGCGAATCCGAAGGTGACCGAAGAGGACGTCCTCGCGCTGGCAGCGCGCCGTCCGTGCCGTCCCGATGTGCTCACCGAGATCGCGCGGCAGCTGCGATGGGCGCATCGGCCGCGCATCCGCATGGCGCTCGTTCTCAATCCCGACACGCCGCTCGACATCGCGGCGCCGGTCGCGGGGCTCTTGATGCGGCACGAGCTGCGGCTCGTCGCGACGTCGCCGACGGTGGCGCCGGCCGTGCGCGCGCTTTGCCTCGAGCATCTCGAACGTCGACCGCCCGTCGAGTTCGGCGAGACGCCCGACGACGACGGGTCGCTGCAGTAGCGCCGGCGCGCTTGGAAACCGCGCGCTTGGAACCGCGCGCGTGCCAGCGAAGCGCTCCTCAGCCTTCTTCTTCTTCGATTTCCCAGCGCTGGAGCGCGCTAACGCCGATCGCGGCGGCGCATCCCGAACAGAGCGGCGGCTCCTGGTAGCGGCGCTCTTCGCCGCGGCTCCAGACGAGCAGACCGCGTCCTGTCACGTGGTGTTCGCGGTCGTCGGCGTCGCTGTCTGCATCGCTTGCGTCGTCCGCCCGGAGGCTGGTGGCGCACACGTCACAGCGATGCGATTCGACGTCCTCGAACAGGACCGAGTGTCCTGCAGTGACAAAGCCCGCCACAACCCCCCCGCCGAAACTCTTGGGCAGCTCGCTCATTTCTTCGTCAACCATAGCCCAGGCCCAGGGTGTTTTCACGCGGCGTGCTCTTTTTACGCAACTCGATCAGGGGGTGGTCGACCGAGCGTCCATGCGCGTGATTCCCAGCTCTTGCGTCGATCTGGTCGCGTGGCTCGCGATCCGATCGTCGCGCGTCGTCGTGGGAGTGCTCGGCCTCGGTCTTGCCATCGGTCTCGGTCTCGGCGCTGCGGGTTGCGCATCCGTGCCGCCGCTGCCGCCGAAAGCGCTCGAGCTGAACCGTGATGGCGCAGCGGCTTTGGCGGCCGGCGACCTGGGAACCGCGGAGGCTCGGCTCGCCGTCGCGATCGAGTTCAGCCCGCGTTTCACGGAGGCCTGGGTGAACCTCGGATACGTCGAGCTCCGGCGCGGCAACCTCGAACAGGCCGAGAAGCACTTCAAGAAGGCGCGCGATCTCAATCCCGATCTGCCGGTGCCGCACCACGCGCTCGGGCTCCTCGCGGATCGACGCGGCGATGGAAAACACGCCGAGAAGAATTATCGCGAGGCACTGAAAGTCGACCCTGCGTTCGTCGCGTCACGCGTGAACCTGGCGCGGCGGCTCTTCGAGCGCGGCGCGTTCGAGGATGCGCGCGAGCAGTTCTTGCGCCTCACGCAGGTGGAGCGTGACGTGCCGGCGGGCTACCTCGGCCTCGCGGAGTGCTTGCTGCGCCTCGACCGCGAAGGCGAGGCCGACGACGTCATCGGTCGAGGTCGCGCGCGGTTCGGCGACACGCCCGAGCTCCTCATGCTCGTCGCGCGTCAGCTCCTCCGTCGCGAAGCGTACGCCGAGGCCGAGGAGATCCTCGCGCCGCTCACCAACGACGCCGATCGACCGCGCTCGGGAGCGGCCTGGAGCTGGATCGGCGTGGCGCGCCTGGCGCGAGGCGACCGCGCGGGCGCAGTGACCGCGGCGCGCGAGGCCATGCTCGTCGATCCGTCCGATCGCGTCGCCTCGGAGGTCGCACGCCGCGCCGCGTCTCGTACCGCTCGGTGATCCCGGTCAGCGCAGGAGCAGGAACGCGGTGCCCGCGAGCAGCACCACGACGCCGATCACGATGCCGATGACCATCCACACCGGGACGTGCGTGCCGGGGATGTCGATCCGATCGTCGTGCTCGTGAGGACGATGCGCGCCCTGCTCGTGCCACGGGCCCGGCGCGCGGGACGTCGCCGAGGCGGCGGCCGGGGGCCGAATGCTGCCGTCGGGCGTGTGCGTGTCGCCGGTTGCACCTGCGGCGCCGGGCGTTCCGGGCGCGAGCGGCACCGTGTCGGAGAACGACTCGTCGCCGAGCGTGTACTTGCGGTACTTGAGCGGCTCGGTCTCGGCGTCGAGCGACTTCAGCGTGTTGCCGTCGAACTGCACGACGATGACCGTGATGTTGTCGTGACCGCCGGCCTGATTCGCGCGCTCGGTGAGCGACTTGCAGATGTCGAGCGGCTCGACCGACGACTTGAGCAGCTCGCGGATCTCCTCGAAGCGGACCATGCCCGAGAGGCCGTCCGAGCAGAGCAGGAGGATGTCGCCCTTGCGCAGCTCCGTGTACGTGAGGTCGACCTGCACGGTGTCGGACGTGCCGAGCGCCTGCAAGATGATGTTGTTGTGCTCGAAGGTCTCGGCTTCTTCTTCGGTGAGCTGACCGGCCTCGATGAGCTGGTTCACGAGCGACTGATCGCGCGTGACCTGCACGAGCGTGTCGCCGCGGAGGATGTAGCCGCGCGAGTCGCCGACCTGGGCAAAGAAGAGGACGTCGTCGACGAGGGCGGCCGCGGTGACGGTCGTACCCATGCCGCGGCGTGAGCGATCGGCCTTGGCCTCGTGGAAGATGCGGAGGCCGGCGGCCTCGACGGCGCGCACGAGGCGGCGCGCGAGATCATCGCGCTTGATGGGGCGCTCGCCGAGCCCGTCGATGAGGCGCTCGTAGATGATGTCGACTGCAAGCTGGCTTGCAATCTCGCCGGCGGCGGCGCCGCCCATGCCGTCGCAGACCGCGAAGACGGCGCCTTGCGGGCCGATGGCGGTGGCGCGGTTGGCCTCGAGGAGGCCGCGCGAACGGCGCGTCATGTCGGCGACGAGGAAGTTGTCCTCGTTGTGCTCGCGCACCTGTCCGACGTCGGTGCGCGCGAAGAGCTTCACGCGCACGTCGTTGCCGACGTTCGACGAGTCCGACGTAGCTCCCGTCTCGGACGAGACGGAGCTCGGGACGGGCGTCTGAGGCTGCGTCACCGATCCCTCATTCATCACCCGAGGCCGCGCGCGTCATCAGACGCGAAGTCGACCCGGAAGAGCTGCTGGCCGACGCGGAAATGGTCACCCGCGACCAGGTCGACCTCACCGCGGATGCGGAGGAAGCTGCCGTTCGAAGAGCCGAGGTCGACGAGAGCGAACTGCGGCGGACGTGTCGCGGCCGTATCCGCTCCGAGGACGCGAATGGCGGCGTGCCGACGCGACAGGAACGGATCCTCCGTGAACACCACATCTCCCGACTCTCGGCCGAGCACGGTTTCTACCTTCCGAACGTAATAGACGTCGCGGGTGACTCCCTCGACGGTGCGCTGCGAAAGCCGAGCGTATCTTGGAGCGGCGGGAGAGCCAAACAAGAGCGTGCCGTGCTCCGTCGCCGGGCCGAACCCTGCGTCTCCCTGCGAACCGGCTGTGGCGCTCTCGAACCTCAAGACTTGCTGTCCGACGAGTATCAGATCTTGGTCGTGGAGCGGAACCGCGACCTCTCCGGGGACCTTGTCCTCGACCGGGCCGGCCTTCGACCCCGGTTTTCCAGTGCTTCCGGCGTTCATGTCACGGGCGGCGACCAGACGAATGTACACGCCGTTCGTGCTTGCAAGGTCCCGGAGGACCAGCTTCGACCCCGTCCATGCGATCCGGACGTGGCGTGGTGAGAGGTAGGGATCCTCGCCGACGATGATCTGTCCCTCGGTCCGGCCGACGTCGAGCGTGTCGCCGATCGGGTAGCTCGGGCCGTCCGCGCCGCTTTTTGCGATGACGACGAGGCGGCCACGGATGACCGGACGGGCGACGGGCGCGGGAGCGGGAGGCTGTGCGGGAGCGGGAGCGGGAGGTTGTGCGGGAGCGGGTGCCTGCACGGCCGGCGCTTGCGCTTGTGCCTGGGCCGGTGGCGGTTGCGGGCTCAGGCCCGGCGGCGGGAACGCGGCGAACGGCGTCGGCGGATCCGCGGCTTGCTGCATCGGGACCGTCGGCGGACGCGCGGCCGGCTGCGCGAAGCCGTTCGTGCGCGGGAGCTCGAGGCGCTCGTGCGGCGCGAGCGGCGGCACCGCCTCGACCGGGCCGAGGCCCGGGCTCGCGATCGGATTCGCGAACGCGCTCGCGCCGCGCTCCGCGACCGGATTCGCGGCTGGCGAAGGGGCGGGGTGCGCACCGGACTCGGCGAGCGATGCGCCGCAGAACTTGCAGAACTGCGCGGCGCCGTCGACCACGCCGCGGCATCGATTGCAGACGCGTGGTCCCTCGGCGCGCGCAACGCCCCCGAGATCGACGACGCGCATCGGCGCGATCGGCGCGACGGGCGCGATCGGCGCAGCGGCCACCGGGGCGGGCGACGCGGCCCACGACGCGTGTTGATCGTTCGCGAGCGCCGTCGCGGCGAGCGATGCGGGCGAAGCCGCGATCGGCGCGCCTTGCAGCGGCGCCGGCGCGGCCGGTCCCGCTTCGACCATCCGGGGAACGCCGACGGTCGCCATCGCCGAGCCGCCTGCTTGCGCTTGCGCCTGCGCGGGCACCGCTTCGAGCGTGCTCCCGCACGACGTGCAGTACCGCAAGGTCGGGCCGTTCGGCGTCGCGCAGATCCGACAGCGCCGTTCACCGGCCGCTGCTGCCGGCGCCGGCTGAGCGTGCTGTGCGTGCTGTGCATGCTGCGCCTGCGCTTGCGCTGCCGCCGACATCGGCGAAGGCCCGGAGCCGAGCGACGTCGCGAGGCGCGAGGGCGCGGGCGAGGCGTCCGGCATCCCGTACTCTCCACCCAGACCGATCGGCGGTGTGGGCGGAGCGATCCGAGGTCCGAGCCTTTGGCCGCACTCCTGGCAAAACGTCAGGTGCGGCGGGTTCTCGCGTCCGCACGTCGCGCAGGTCATGACGCTCCAGGATGGGACATCACACCTGCGCGACCGTCAAGCACTCATCGGAGCTCATCGTCAGCCTCACCGCCGAGAGGCTCCGTCGGTGAAGATCGGATCGCGCTGCTCCAGCACGAAGTCCAGGCCGATCAGCTGCGCGAGGCCGGCTGCGCGCGGCGCTCCTGTCGTGTCCGTGAACTGCTGGAAGTAGAGCAGCCGGTACGCGAGCGCGACGCCGACCACGGTCCGCCGCGTGATCTGCGTCTCGAGCCCGAGCCCGAGGAATCCCGCCGGTCCCCACGTGTCGACGCCCCACTCGTTGCCGTAGCCGGCGACGCCGAGGCCAGCCGAGAGATACGGCTCCGTATCGCGACCCGACACGAAGTAGTAGCGAGCCTCGGCGCGCGCCTGCTGGAGGATCGCGAGGCGCAGGAGCTTGTTCGGGTCCTGCTTCGAGAGCTCGTACGCGCCGCCGAGGTACCAGGAGCCGATCCCGCGCCATCCCACGCGAACCGCGATGCCGCCGCCGGGGCCGAGGATGCAAGGAACGGAGACGTTGTCGCAGATCGGTCCGGCCGCGCTCACCACCTCTGCCGTGATGGCGACGCCGTACTGGATGTAGACGATGTTCGTGGGAGGGGGCGGCGCGTTCTGGAGATCGACGAGCGGTCGCGCTGGGGTGTCGTCCGCGCCGTTGTCACTCGTCGGCCCGCCCGAGCTCGAAGGCGTGTCCGCGGCGGGCGCCGCTGCCTGGCCGCCCGCCGGCGCAGGCGCTGCAGGCGGCGGCGCAGCGGCCGGCGGAGTCTGGGACCGCGCGACGCGGCTCGCGAGGAGCACGGCCACGACGGCAGACACGAGCACGAGCGGACGGCCCATCGACGGCAGCATAATCTTCGCGGCCGGACGGAGCCCGTCGAAGTGGTCCGACGTATGCGGCGGAGCCGTCTCGGTTAATTCACACACTGCCAGCGTTGACACGGCACGATGGCTTTGCGTATTCGTGGGCCTGCTTTCGGGACTCGGGTGTTCCTGGAGAAACAAGGCGCAAGGACCGATGGAGATCGTTCTCGGAAAAAGTGCGGTTCGGCAGATTCGTCTCTCGGCGCAGGATGCGATCGAGGAGGGTGATACCGAGACGTTGCGCGAGGACATCCTCGAGGCGTTCACCGAAGAGCAGGTCGAGGAGATCGAGCGAAGGCTCGACAATGGGGACTTCTACGAGTTCCTCACCGAGATGCTCGACGAGTGGTCGGGCGATGATGTCGACGAGCTGTTCGAGCTCCTCGATGCGCAGCTCGGTGACATCGGCGTCGACGTGAAGTTCGAGCGGAAGCCCGTGGTGGCCGCCGACGACGCCGAAGAAGAGGTCGAGGACGAGGTCGACGAGCTCGACGACGAGGACGAAGACCTCGACGAGGACGACGAAGACCTCGAAGAGGAAGAAGAAGGCGAAGGCGGCGGCGAAGAAGAGCCGTGACGTGCGCTAAATGGACGAGCAGGATTCTCGTCCCGAGAATCGCGCTCGTCCGTTTAGCTTCTACCCAGGTGGGGCCGGAGGCC
>JAXDMI010000138.1:0-8618 GCA_034666145.1 Myxococcales bacterium
CCGCGACCTTCGCGTGGAGCTCGGCGGCCTTCATGCGTTGCTCGCCGGGACGGACCTCCGTGGTGAGCGGCACGCGCGCCTTCGCGCCGGCGTCGAGCGGCGTGACCCCCGACATCATGCGGTGGAAGCTCATCTCGTCGTCGAGATCGCTCGTCGCCGTTCGCGCCGGCTCGGGCTTGCGCGGCGCGGGGCGGGCCTCGGCGCGCGGAGGCGGGAGCGGCTTGCCCTTCGCGGCCGCGGCTCTCTGCTTCTCTTCTTCGGCCTTCTTCTCGGCGTCGAGCTTGGCCTTGAAGCCCTCGAGGCCGCCCGCGAGCGGCTTGAAGCCCGCGAATTTCGGGAGCGCCGCGTCCTCGTCCTTCTTCTTGTCCTTGTCGCGCTTCTTCGCCATCGCGTTCACTCGCCTCGTCCGCGCAGCTTGAGCGCACGCATCGCGCTCGTGACGCTCTTGATGCCGGTGAGGATCCCATCGGCGTAGTGCCAGTCGGGATCGTCGAGCTCCGGGAAGTCGTGCGGGTTCTGCACGTCCTCCATGGTGAGGCCGGGCTTCAGACGGCGCGCGAGGTCGAGCACCTTCTGCGTCTGGAGCTCCTCGATGGCGAGCAGCTCCCGCTCGATGGAATCCCAATCGCTGTCCGCGCCGCGCGCCTGCGGCTCCGGCGGGGACGCGTCTGCGAGCAGCGCCTCCACGTCGCCGACCTCGACGTCGGCGAGGATCGGCTCGGGGCTCGGATACCGCGCGACGGTCGCGCCGCGCTTCGGGCAGATGCCCAGGCAATGCGTCTTCGTCACCCAAATCGCGGCGAAGGCGCGTCGGGTGGCGACCGCTTCCTTGAGCGCGTCGTACAGCGCCTCGCCGCGCTCTCCGCAGCCGGGCCCGAGCGGCGATCCCTCGCGCCGGTTCGCGCAGACGAAGAGGTGGAGCCGCGGTGAAGGAGCCACGCGCATCGGGGAAATCGTAGCACGGATGAACGCCCACAGGGACGCACATGCGCGCCTAAGCCTTTGAAAATGTACATGGATCCGGGTTCTGGATCCGCCCGGATCCGACCCGCCGGTCGGATCGTCGATTCCTGCGGATTATGGACGTCCGGGCAGCGGTGCGTTCGTTGCAGTGCCCTCCGTTGCTTCATGGCCGCTCCGACGTTGCTGCACCCCCGCGCGGATCTCATCGACGCTTGTTTGCCGCTCGGCGATGACCGTCGCATCCGACTCCTCCAGGTCCTCGGCCAGGGCGCGTCGTCGGTCGTGCATCAGGGACTGCTCGAGCATCGGAACGGACTGCGCCGCCTCGTCGCGGTGAAGATCTTCGGCAACGTCTCGAGCGAGGACGCGGAGCACGTGCTCGCGCTCGGGCAGCGCACGGCGGCGCGGGCCGCGTGCATCCGCCATCCCAACGTCGTCGAGGTCTACGACGTCGGGCAGTGGCGCGGGCAGCCGTACTTCGTGAACGAGCTCGTCGAAGGCGTGAGCCTCGATGCCCTGCTCCAGCGATACACCGAAAAATCCCTGCGCTTGCCGCTCGACCTCGCGCTCTTCATCGCGTGCGAGATCGGCGAGGCGCTGAGCGGCGCACGCACCATGCGCGATCATCGCGGCATGCAGGTGGGCATGCTCCACCTCGCGCTCGGCGCTCGCAAGGTGCTGCTCGGCTGGCGCGGCGAGGTGAAGGTCACCGACTTCGAGACGTCCATGGCGCAGCTGGCGTCGTCGAGCATCCGGAACCTGCGCTCCGTCGCGCATCGCACGACGACCATGGCTCCCGAGGTCGCGCACGGACACGTGGGCGATGGCCGCTCCGACGTATTTTCGCTGGGCGTCCTCTTGCGGGAGCTCTTCGTCGGTCCGCGCTTCGGTCGCGACGTGAAGAACGCCGACGCCGTGCGTCTCGCGCGCGAGGGCTTCGTCCAGCCCATGTCGTTCCAGCCTCATCTGCCCGATGCGCTCGTCCAGGTCATCGAGCGCGCGCTCCAGATCGATCCCGTCGACCGCTACCCGAACGCGAGCGCGATGGCCTTCGAGCTGCGTCGCATCTCGCTCTCGATGGGTGTCGGCGACGGCCGTCTCTTCCTCCGTCGAGCGCTCGATCGCGAGCTCGGTAACGACGCGTCCGAGGTGACGGCCGAGCGGCCCTACAGCACGGCGCCGCCTCCCGCGGTGGCACCGGCCGCGTCGACCGCAGCCCGCGCCACCGCGGCAATGCGCCCCTCGCGGTCACGTTCAGACGCGACTCACGTGAGCCGGCCCTCGCCGGTCCGACCGGATGACCTTCTCGATCTCGCCGCTCTCGACGCGATGCCGACCATCGCAAACGACGACTGAGCTCGAGTTAACTTTGCCGCGTTTGCCGTCGCCCCTCCTTGACCCTGCGCGGTGGGGGTGAAAGCGTGATCGAGCGGTGGCCGATCTCCTTCCTGTCCTCGTCGCGGACCTGGTCGAGGAGTCCGCACGTGATTTTCTCGAGGAGGTAGCGCGCGACAACGAGGAGGCCTGGGTGCCGCTCGTGTCCGCACCGGTCGATACGTCGCGGCATTTGCTCGAGGTCTACACCCCGACGTCGACCGAGCCGCTGCGGCTCATCGCCGAGCCCACCGGGCCACCGACCGAGCATGGTTTTCCGCTGCGACTCTCGCTGCTCTCCGAGGACGCGGCCGAGGCGCTGCGCGTCCCGACGGTCGAGCATGTCGCGGTCGGACTCGACGTGACCATCGCATCGGACCTCGAGCCTGCGCTGCACGGAGCCGTCGAGCAGACGGTCGGTGGCTCGCGGCCACCTCCCAAGATCGCCTTCACGCGGCACGACACCCCCACGCTGCCCCGTGCCGGGACCGCGCGACGGCCGACGCCGCTGCACATCAGTGATGCGCACAACGCCGAGCTCGCCGGCGATCCCCCGCCGAACAGCGCGCGCGTGCGCGACGCGCTCATCGGCCGATCGCTCGCGGGCGGCAAGCTGCTGATCGAGTCCCTGGTCGGCACCGGGATGATGGGTGCAGTCTACAAGGCGCTCCATCGCGAGCTCCGCATCCCGGTCGCGGTGAAGGTGCTGCACGAGTCCTACCAACACGACGTCGATTTCTGCCGGCGCTTCTACGACGAGGCGCTCGCCGCGAGCCGACTCGATCATCCGAATCTCGTTCGCGTCTACGACTTCGGGCAGGAGCCGGACGGGCTCCTCTACTTGTCCATGGAGTTCGTGGCGGGGCGTTCGCTCCGTACCGCGCTCGCGCAAGAAGGCCCGATGTCGGCCAAGCGCGTCGGCGACATCATGATGCAGGTCTGTGCCGGTCTCGGACAGGCGCATGCGCGAGGCATCGTCCATCGTGACGTGAAGCCGGACAACGTCGTGCTGGTGATGCGCCAGGACGACGACGGCAAGCCGTTCGAGCAGGTCAAGGTCTGCGACTTCGGTCTCGCGCTCCTCCGCGCGAGCGACGCCGCGAACGAGCGCTTCGCGGGGACGCCGGTCTACATGTCCCCGGAACAGTGTCGCGGTGACGACCTCGATGCGCGCACCGACGTCTACGCGTGCGGCATCATGTTGTTCGAGCTCGCGACGGGCACCGTGCCGTTCCTCTCCGACAAGCCGATCGTCGTGATCAATCGTCACCTCACGATGCAGCCACCGACGCTCGCGTCAATTCGGCCCGACGTCGACGAGCGCCTCGAGCCGATCGTGCAGAAGGCGCTCAAGAAGGTGCGCGACGACCGACATGCGTCGGTTCGCGCGCTGCGGACGGATCTGAAGACCTTGCTCGTGCCGTTGCCGGGAACCTTCGACCTCGAGCACGAGGCATCGCAGGTGGCGGAGCCCACGTCGGTGCCGTCGCCCGATGCGCCGCCGGTGTCGGCGCGTGCGCCACGCTCCGCGCCGTCGCTCGCGTCGTCGGCGCCGGTCTTCGAGGCAGCTGCGCCCGCGCCCGTTTCGGCGCGCGCGCCGGCGCCGGCACGCAACGAGGTGCCGTCGTGGCTCGAGGACAACAAGGACGGCTACTCGAGCTTCCTCACCGACATGGCGACGGGCGAAAAGCGCGCTGCCGAGGTGTCGAGCTCGCTCGCTCGCGATCCGCGGACCTGGCTCACGAAGCTCGTCGCAGAGCGCGACGCGCGCGTCCTCGACAAGATGCTCGGCGAGGTCGAGGGCGCGGCTCGCCTGGTAGCGCAGCGCGCCGATGCGAAGGTATTACGCGCGGTGTCGAGCACCATCCACGGCATCGCGACCGACGAAGCGCGTCATCCCGCCATCCGCGCGAGCGCATCGAACGTGATGAAGGTGTTCTCGGACCCGGCGCTGCTCTCGCCGATCGCCGAGCGACTGCTCGCTCACGACGACGAGCACCGAGACGCCGCGCGCACGCTCGTCCTCCACGCGGGCGTCGCGGGCGCGTACGCGCTGTACGGTGCGCGCGTGAAGCTCGCGACGCAGGCAGCAGTGCGGGCGCCCTTCGTCAGCACGATGCGCGCGCTCGGCGAGTCGGCGTGGCCGGTGGTGCGCGCGGCGCTCGAGCGGATCCCCGCGGCGGCGCTGACCGGCGGACATCCGGTAGCCGCGGTGCTCGCCGAGGATCTGCTCCTCTGCGTGCCGGCGCTGCGCGACGAAGCCGCGGGTCACCTCGTCGCGAAGTACGTGCACACGACGGACGCCGCGTTGTGCCGCGCGGCGACGCTCGCGTTGGGGCGGCTCTGGGCGGAGCGTGCCGCGCCGTTGCTCCTCGCGCTCCTCGACGTGGCCGACGACGGCGTGCGCAGCGCAGCCATCGCGGGGCTCCGCGGCATCGGCGCGGTCGACGAGCACGTGGTGCGGCGTCTCCTGCCGATCCTCGCGCGCAAGGTGGAGGTCGGGCACGAGCTGCGCGTCGCTGCCGTCACCGCGCTCGAGTTCGTGACCCACGATGCGCGGCCGGTAGCGGTGCCGGTGCTCGTACAGCTCGTGCGCGACAAGGCGCAGGACGACCAGACCGCGCTCGCGGCGGCGCGCGCGCTCCTCAGTGTGATGGGCAACGAGGCGCGCGCGGTGATCATCGATCGTTCGGATTTCGCCGCCGAGCCGCTGAAATCGCATCTCCTCGTGCTGCTCCGCGATCCGAAGCTCCCCGAGATCGACGCGAAGGACCTCAAGGATCTGATCTGACGCCTGCGTATTTTCGCAGGTAGACCTCGATCGCGACGACGACGAGCGAGTGCGTGATCTCGCGTTCGTCGACGAGACCCGCGAGGTCGCCCTTCGGCACGAGCACCGTCTCCAGGTCCTCGAGGTCGTCGAACGCGGTCTTGCCGGTGGGGCGCGCTCCACGCGCGAGGTACGTGAAGCAGCGATTGGCCTGCAGCGCCGGGTTCGGCTCCACCACGCTGACGAGCTCGAACGAGTCCGCCTCGTAGCCGGTCTCTTCGAGGAGCTCCCGTCGTGCGGCGACGAGCGGCTCTTCACCGGGGTCGATGACCCCGCCGGGGATCTCGAGCGAGAGCGCGTCGGTCCCGAAGCGGTACTGCCAGACGAGCACGAGCTCGCCGTCCGGTGTCTCGGCGAGCACGTTGCACCAGTCCGGACACGCGAAGACGTAGATGTCGCGGGGCAGCGGCGTCTCGTCGTAGACGAGCCGCTCCACCTTGAAGACCCCGTGATCGGCGACGAGCTGAGCGCGTCGTCCGCGGAGTTTTTCGATGACCTTGGGGCGCAGTGGCGTGCGAGCACGTGCCATGACCGCGATCTACGCTAATGTGGCGCCGCTCGCGAAGGCGAACGACAACTCATGGCTGCGCCGAAGCTCGAAAAAGACGATGCGATCGAGAAGATCATCATCAACAACCGCCGGGCCTCCTTCGACTACGCCATCGAGGAGAAGTTCGAGGGCGGCCTCGTGCTCGTCGGCAGCGAGGTCAAGTCGATGCGCGCAGGCAAGGTCGAGATGGTCGACGCCTACGCGACGGTCGAACGCGGCGAGCTCTGGCTGAAGCAGCTCTACGTCGCGCCGTTCGAGCAGGCGAAGTCGTTTCCGCACGAACCTCGTCGCTCGCGCAAGGTGCTCGTGCGCCACTCGGAGATCGCGAAGATCGATCGCGCCATCATGCGCGACGGGTACACTCTCGTGCCGTTGCGCCTCTATTGGCGGCACGGTCACGTGAAGGTGGAGCTCGGTCTCGCCAAGGGCAAGAAGAGCCACGACAAGCGCGCCGACATCAAGGCCAAGACCGCCGATCGCGAAGCGAAGGTGGCGATGGGCCGCGCGCGCAAGGAGCGCGGCTGACCGTGAGCGAGCCGCTTCCCGCTGCCGACGCGCATCTCGTGTGGACGAAGGGCGGTACCGCCTCGCTCCTGACCATCGCGCAAGACAACGTCACGCTGCGCTCGAGCATCCCATCGCCGCCGGGCGCGCGCCTCGATGCCACGCTGGCGTCCGACCCGTCGGTGGCAATGAAGATCAAGATCCTTGGCAGCAAGCTGCAACCCGACGGCTCGTTCACGCTGAAAGGCCGAGTCCTCGAGGCCACACGAGCGCTGCGTGATCGCCTGACCTCTCTCGTCCCGCCAACTCCGCCGTAGAAGAACCTGGTAATGTGCCCTCGTCATGGTGAAGCGCAGTACCGAGACCATCACCGACGAGCGCGCGCCTCGCGCTGTGGACGCCGAGGTGCAAGGCGAGGAGGTGCGGTTCGAGCGGTCGCTCCGGCCCAAGACGCTCGACGATTACATCGGCCAGACCAAGCACAAGGACAACCTCCGCGTCTTCGTCGAGGCGTCGCGCAGGCGAGGGGAGCCGCTCGATCACCTGCTCCTCTCCGGGCCGCCGGGTCTCGGTAAGACCACGCTCGCGCAGATCCTCGCGCACGAGATGGGCGTCGAGCTCCACATGACCAACGGCCCGGTCGTCGAGCACAAAGGCGCGCTCGCGGGGCTCCTCACCAAGCTCGGGAAGAACGACATCCTCTTCATCGACGAGATCCACCGCCTCAACCCGGTCGTCGAGGAGAGCCTCTATCCCGCGATGGAGGACTTCCGCATCGACGTCATGACCGGCGACGGCGCGTTCGCTTCGTCGATCCAGATCCCGGTGCAGCCCTTCACGCTCATCGGCGCGACCACGCGCACCGGGCTCCTCACGGCGCCGCTGCACTCGCGCTTCGGGCAGATCATCCGGCTCGACTTCTATCCCGTCGAAGACCTCGCACGCATCGTCGAGCGGAGCGCGCATCTCCTCGGCGTCGAGGTGACCAAGGTGGCCGCGCTCGCCATCGCGGCGCGCTCGCGTGGCACACCGCGTATCGCCAACCGCTTGCTCCGCCGCGTTCGCGACTTCGCCGAGGTCATCGGCTCGGGAAAGATCGACGAGGCCATCGTCACCAAGTCGTGCGAGCGCCTCGACATCGACAGCGCCGGCTTCGACGAGATGGATCGCCGCCTTCTCCGCGTGATCATCGTCGACTACGACGGAGGCCCGGTCGGCGTCGAGACGCTCGCTGCTGCGCTCGGCGAGCCGCGCGACACGATCGAGGACGTCTACGAGCCGTATCTCCTCCAGCAGGGATATCTCGGCCGCACGACGCGAGGCCGCGTCGCCACCCGGAAGGCCTACGAGCACCTGCGCATCCCGTTCGCGGGCGCCGTCGCCGCCCGCCAAAAAGAGCTGTTCGACGAGTAGTCGACGAGAGCAAAGGCAACCCGGGGTTGCCCTTGTGATGGGCGTGTGACCCTGTGTTTCGGCGCCTTTCGGCGATCGATTTCACACGGAAGTTTCCAAAAAGCGCGCGCTGAGGAGCGCCTCCGGCATCGGAGCCCGGTGATGCGATACGTCGTTGCCATTGGTGCTCTCCTCCTCTTGATCGCTGGCCTGGTCGCCGTGAAGGGCACGCAGATCGGCTCCCTCATCAAGATGGGAAAGGAGCAAGAGAAAGCGGGCCCGCCGCCCGAGACCATCGCGACGGCTGTCTCGAAGGAGGACGCGTGGGAGAGCACGCTCTCGGCGGTCGGCACCATCGCGCCGGTGAAGGGCGTGTCGCTCAGCAACGATGCGCCGGGCGTCGTCTCCGCGATTCACTTCGACTCGGGCGCGGTGGTCAAGCAAGGCGACGTGCTCGTCGAGCTCGACAGCAACGTCGAGCGCGCGCAGCTCGCGTCGGTCGAAGCCCGTCGTGAGCTCGCTCGCTTGAACGCCGGGCGCTCGCGCGCGCTCGTCGCGAGCGACAGCATCCCGAAGGCTCAGCTCGACAACGACGAAGCGCTCGTGAAGTCGTCGCAGTCCGACCTCGGCGCGCTCCAGGCCCAGATCGCGCGCAAGATCGTGCGTGCCCCCTTCAGCGGCAAGCTCGGGATCCGCGCCATCAACATCGGCCAGTACCTCTCGCCCGGCACCACCATCAGCTCGCTCGAAGCGATGGACTCGGTCTTCGTCGACTTCACGCTCCCGCAGCAGAACCTCGCGGACGTCGCGGTCGGCACGAAGGTGCGCGTCACGCTCGAAGGCGATGCCGGCGCCGGTTACGACGGCGTCGTCAGCGCCGTCGACCCGGCGGTCGACTCGGCGACGCGCGCCATCCGCGTGCGCGCGAGCGTCCCCAACACCGGCGACAAACTGCGCCCCGGCATGTTCGCGAACGTCAGCGTGGTCCTCCCCGAGCAGAAGCGC
>JAXDMI010000139.1:0-6984 GCA_034666145.1 Myxococcales bacterium
TCTACGACCTCACTGCGATGCCGTATTTGCTGGTCGCGATTGCGTGCGGCTTGATTGTCGCGCTCTTCACCGGCGCGCTGATCCTCGCGTCGATCCGCCGAGGACGCGCGACGGCGGCGTTCGGCGACCCCGCGCTCGTGTCGAAGCTCGAGTCGTTCGATGCCGCCGGGCGCCGCGCGCTGAAGGGCGTGCTGCTCGTGATCGCGCTGGTCTCTGCATTCCTCGCGCTCGCGCGACCGCAGTGGGGTCGCGGCACGAAGCTCGTGCCGGCGACGAACCTCGATGTCGTGATCGTCCTCGACTACTCGAAGAGCATGTACGCGCGCGACGTCGCCCCGAGCCGGATCGCCCGCGCGAAGGCCGAGGTGTCGAAGCTCACGCGCGAGCTGCCTGGCGCGCGCTTCGCGGCCGTCGCGTTCGCCGGCGAGCCCATGAGCTTCCCGCTGACCAGCGACTCGGCGGCAATCGGTCAGTTCTTCCGGCAGCTCGAGCCCAACGACATGCCGGTGGGCGGCACCGCCATCGCACGCGCGCTCGAGCGCGCTCGTGAGCTTCTCGCCCGCGATCCCAAGTCGAAGGAGCACGTGCGCGTCATCGTGCTCGTCACCGACGGCGAGGACCTCGAAGGCGACCCCGTCGCGGTCGCGCGCAATGCTGCCGAGGAGAAGACGCGCATCGACGTCGTGCAGATCGGCGGCCGCGCGCCCGAGCCGATCCCGGACGTCAATGCCGAGGGCAAGGTCTCCGGCCTGCGTCGCGACGAAGACGGCAAGCCGATCACGACCGAGCTCTCCGCCGACGGCGAGGCGCAGCTCGCGGAGATCGCCAAGGTCACCGGCGGCGCCATCGTTCGCGCCGAGCGCGGCGAGACCGGCATCGACGAGGTGGCGCGCGGCCTCAAGCGCATGATGCGCGAAGAGCTCGCCGAGCGCGTCGAGACCGCGTTCGATGAAGAATACATGTGGCCGCTCGGCGCCGCGGTGCTGCTCCTCGTCATCGAGGGCCTCGTCCCCGAGGCGCCGCTCCCGAAGCTCCCGTCCGGCGTGCTCGCGATGCCGTCGCGCACCGGGCGCATTCGTCCCGAGCGTCGCGAGAAGCCGAGCAAGCCCGACAAGCGAGATCGCGTCGACGTCGGCGCCGGCGCGGCGCGGGCCGACGGCAAGAAGAGGAGGAAGAAGGCATGACGCCCCCTCGCTCCAGCTCGCGTTCGAGCTTCCGCTTCCGCAGGACGTTCTGGGCAACGCTCGCGGCGAGCGCGCTCGTCGTCGCGTGCGGCTGGGATCCGTCGCGACCCTTCGAACGCGAGTCGCCGGAGGTGCGCGAGGCGATCTCGCATCTCGACGGCGGTGACGCGCGGAGCGCCGGCAGCCTCCTCGAGGAGTACCTGGCAACCGGACAGTGCAAGGAAGGCAACATCGGGACGCCGCCGCGCGTACGCACGCGTTCGAACGGCTCGTTCGATCTCGGGCTCGCGCTGTTCAAGCTCGCCGAGCAGTACGGGCGTCGCTTCGGTGACGAGGAGATTGACGCTGGAATTCCCGAGGATCCCGCGCTCAAGACGCAGCGCTCGGAGCAAGTCGACTGCGCGCTCAAGCTGGTACGCGCCGTCGCTACCGACCTCACGCAGCCCGTCGATCTGCGCGCACGCGCGCGGTATCTCGAGGGCAACCTCCTCTTCTTGAACGCGGCGTACGAGGAGGCCGTGCGCGCGTACGACGGGGCGCTCGAGCTCGCGCCCGGCATGCACGACAGCGGCCCCATCACGGTGGGCGAAGCCGGACGCACCTACGATCCCGATCTCCTCGGACGCGACGCGGCGTGGAATCGCGCCATCGCGCTCCGGCGCATCGAGGACAAGAAGGACGCCGGTAACGACGCCGGCAATGACGGCGGCGGTGACGGCGGCAGCGGCGACGGCGGCAACAAGAACGACGACCAGAAGGACGGCGGCGACGACGACAAGAAGCCCGATGCCGGCAAGGACGGCGGCGGCAAGGACGGCGGCGGCAAGGACTCCGGCTCGCCTGACGAGGACAAGCCCAAGCCCGACAAGAAGGACGAGAAGCCCGACGCTGCTCCACCGCCTCCTCCTTCGCGGCAGAACCAGGACGAGCGCATGCTCGACCAGCTCGAGAACGCGCCGACCGTGCAGCAAGAGACCGCGAAGAAGATGGGCCAGCGGCGGCGCGTCCGCGGGATGAACGACAAATGAAGCGCGGGGTGCAGAGCGCGGTAGTTGCACTCTGCACGTTCGTGCTCGCGCTCTTCGTCACCCGCACCGCGCATGCGCAGCGGATCGAGATGAACGCGACTGTCGACGTCGACACCGTCGAAGTCGGCGAGACGCTCACGTACGTCCAGCAGGTGATGTCTCACAACGGCCCGGCGCCGAACGATCCCAAGCCGGGTCCGACGCCGGGATTCACGCTGGTCGGTGTGTCGTCGGCGCCCGTGCACATGCGCATGAACGTCAACGGCGCGGCCGACGAGGTGAGCGGGCTCGTCACTTCGTGGACGCTGCGTGCCGACAAGATCGGCTCGTTCGTGCTCGGGCCGGCGTTGATCACGCTGGGCTCGTCGCGGCGTAGCGCAGGCGTGGTGCGCGTGCGGGTGGTCGAGCGCGGCAAAGGCGGAGGGGCTCGACCGCGCAACCGTCCGGCGATCGATCCGTTCGGCGGCCCGTCGCCGCTCGATCCGTTCAAGAGCCTGTTCGATTTCGGTGACGACGATCGGCGCGCCGAGCCGACGCCGGTGCAGAGCGCGGATCCCAAGCTCGCGATGGCGGAGCCGCGCGCGCCGGTGGCGTTCCTTCATGCGACCATCGACAAGCCCAACGCAGTGGTCGGCGAGCAGGTCACGCTCGCGGTGTACCTCTACGAGGATCCGTACGCGCGACAGGGTCGACCGGGCGACGTGCACGAAGCCACGGCGAACGAATTCGTGAAGCGATCGCTGATGGAGGACGAGTCGCGCGCGGTGGGCGCGGGAACGGCGCTCGTCGGCGGCAAGCTCTGGAACGTGAAGCTCATTCGAAAGAGCGCGCTTTTCCCGCTCAAAACCGGGCATCTCGCGATCGAGCCGATGTCGCTCACATTGCCGCAAGCACGCGTCGGGCTTCGTGCGAGCGAAACGCTCTTCGTCGACGTGGTCGAGCCGCCGATCGCGGGACGACCGGCGGGCTATGCGGTCGGTGACGTCGGTGACATGGCACTGCAGGCGACGGTCACGCCGCGAGCGATTCCACGCGACGGCGCGATCGGCGTCGTGATCGAGCTGCGTGGCACCGGCAACCTGCCGAGCCAGCTCGCGGTGCCGGCAGTGCCGGGCGTGGAGTGGCTCGAACCGACGCTGCGCGACAAGCTCGGGTTGGTCGCGGCGGACAAGTTCGGCGGAACGCGCACGTTCTCGTACGTCGTTCGCGTTCACAAGGAGGGCGCGGTCGATCTCGGCGAGGTGCGACTCCCCTACTACGATGCCGACAAGCGAACGTTTGCGGTGGCGCGCGCGACCATCGGCATCGTCAACGTGGCGAACGGTCCTGGACGCGATGCCGGCGCCGATGCGCCCGAGGTAGTGCTCGCGGGCATGCCGAAGGAGCGCCGCATCCTCGAGGGCGCACGCGCGCAGACGTACGTGGCGGAGCGTCCCCTGTACTGGGCGGCCCTGTTCGGTTCGCCGCTCGCGTGTGCGCTCGTGCTGGGCGCGCACGGTCTCGTCGGCCGATGGCGTGAGCGACGCGCGGCGGCATCTCCGTCGTCGGAGTCGATCGCGAAGACCCGACGCGCCGAGGCCGAAGAGGCGTGTCGAGGCAGCGACGGTAAGGCAGCGATGGGCGGGATCGCACGCGCCATCGAGGCCGATGTGCTGGCGCGGGCCGGCGTGAACCTGCGCGGCGCGGCCGGCGATGCGGGCAAGACCGAGCTCGAAGAGGCGGGCGTGGATGCGACGAAGGCGGCCGAGGTGGTGGCGCTGCTCCGTCGCTGCGAGGATGCGCGCTTCTCGCCGGACGGCGTCGACATGGAGACGGCGCGAGAGACGTGGGCGAGCGCGAAGGCTGCGCTCGATGCGATCGAGATCGACGGCGACGCGGGCGGGAGCAGGCCGGCGTGATGGGGCGCGGGTGGAGGGCGTGGAGCGTGGTCGCGATGGTCGTCGCGCTGGGGAGCGCGTCGGCGAACGCGAGCGCGGACGCGAATGCGAACCAGGAAGCGGGCGAGGAGACCGATCCGGCGACGTTGTTTCGGGCCGCGACGGATGCGCTCGCCGGGGATCGGCCGGTGGAGGCGATCGCGAAGCTGGAGGCGCTCGGCGATCGCGGCGTGATCGATGCGGTGGTGAGCTACGACCGCGGGCTCGCGTATGCGGGGCGGGTGCGCGCAGGCGCGGAGCAGCCGGGGGATCTGGGACGCGCGGCGCATGGCTTCGAGGAGGCGCGGGAGCTCTCGCACGATGCGGCGTTGATCAACGATGCGACGACGGCGCTTGCGGCGGTTCGAGCGGAGGTGGCGCATCGCAGGTCGCGATCGGGCGATCCGATCGAGCTGGAGAGCGGCATGTCGCTGGGCCGTTCGATCGTGAAGCTGCTGCCGGAGAACGTGTGGGCGATCCTGGCGGCGCTGAGCTCGCTCGCGTTGGCGGTGGGCATCGTGCTGCGAGCGAAGGCGACGGTGCGGCGGCTGAAGGTGGCGGGCACGACGACGTGCGCGGTGGCGGGCGGTCTGCTCGTTGCGTTCGCGCTCGTGCTCGTGTCGGCGCGCGACGTGCGCCTGCGCGTGCGCGAGGCGGTGGTGATCGCGCCGAGCACACGTCTCCTCGACGACAAGCACGTCGCGATGCTCGCGGTCGCGCCGCTCCCGGAAGGCGCGCGTGTGGAGCTCCTCGACGAGGGCGCCGACTTCGCGCACGTGCTCGCCGGACGTGCAGCGGGGTGGCTTCCGTCGAGCGCACTGTTGCCGCTCGCGAAGCGCTGAAGCTTCGTGCGTTCGCTCGCGAGCTGCCTGAATGGCGAGCTCGACGCCGGTGTCTCCGTCGGGAGACGCAGCGGTCGGCGCACGATCCGAGGTGGAGGTGCGACGTCCTGCGGTGAAGACACGGTAAAATAGTGCTTTCAATGGATCGCGTCGCGCGCCGCACCGCGCCACGCAAAGGGCACGACGCGTGCAACCGGTGCGAGCGGCGGCGCGCCGTCAGCGAGACGAGACGTTCGTTCGTGCTCGGCGCTGCGTTCCTCTTCGTAGGACTTGGCCTCGGCGTGGGGACCGCGCTCGCCGCGACCGGCGTAGCCGCGCTGCTCGTGCGCGACGCATCCGCAGCAACGGCCGCCGACGTCTCGCCCACTGACACGCCCGCCTTCCCGGCACTCCCGGCATTCCCAGCACCGATCGCCGACGCGCCACGTGGCGCACTTCATCTCGAGCTTGTCGAGCGAACGCCGTCGCGCGCCGTCGAGCGAGCGGAGGCCTCCGCGGAGGCGCAAGCTCGCACGCGATCGCGGAACGCGAACGCGGCGGTGGCCGTGCGCTGAACCGCGCCGGAAGCATCGGGCGTGCCGCGCCGGCGCCGCCGAAAAAAGGGTGCAACGGCATCCGGCGTACCAGCATCCATGTCCGATTTTCCCTTGCCGGCGCTGAAGTGCGACCCAAGTTACGCACCAAGACCGGCCGCGTAGACCCGCAGACGTCGTCGCGCTCACGCGAGCACGACGCACTGCCGTAGCGCTCGACCGGCAATCCCCACCTGCGTGCATCATGCACATGATTTTCGCGCGCAGTGCTACGGCGCTCGGCCTCGGCCGACGCGCCGCCGGCGCGCGCCAAGGCTCGACGTGCCAGTCACGTCGAATCACGTATCGCCACGTTCATCGTCAACAAGGAGTGTCTCGCATCATGTTTGCGCTCAATGGGCTCGCCTTCGTCGCAGTGGCCCTCGGGCTACTCGTCGTTCTCGTCCTCCTCTGGGGTGTCCGTTACATCCCCAACGATCGCGTCGGCGTCATCGAGAAGCGCTGGAGCCTCAAGGGCTCCATCAAGAGCGGCTTCATCGCGCTGAACGGCGAAGCCGGCTACCAGCCGAACCTGCTGCGCGGTGGTCTCCACTACCTCCTTCCGCTGCAGTACCGCGTCCACAAGACCGGGCTCGTCACCATTCCTCAGGGCAAGATCGGCTACGTGTTCGCGCGCGACGGTCAGGCGCTCTCGCCGACGCAGACGCTCGCGGCCTCGGCGCCCAACAGCCAGTTCCAGGACGTCCGCCAGTTCCTCACCGGCGGCGGACAGCGCGGACCGCAGCGCCAGATCCTTCGTGAAGGTACCTACGCGATCAACCTCGCGCAGTTCCTCGTCGTGACCGAGGGCAAGCTGTTCTACGTGACCCTCAGCCGCGAGGAGGACGCCGTCTTCCGCCAGATGGCCCAGACCATCGCGGAGCGCGGCGGCTTCACGCCGGTCATCATCAAGGGCGCCGACGACATGATCGGCGTCGTCACCGTGCACGACGGTCGGTCGCTCGCGCAGGGCCAGATCATCGCGCCGGTGGTCGGCGAGGATCCCTCGGACCTCGTCACCTACCACAACAACTTCCAGGACCCGGAGGCGTTCCTCCGCGCCGGAGGCTCGCGTGGTCGCCAGCTTCAGGTGCTCTGCGAGGGCACGTACAACATCAACCGCCTCTTCGCGACCGTCGAGCTGATCCCGAAGACGACGGTGGAGGTCGGCAGTGTCGGTGTCGTCGTCTCCTACACGGGTCTCGACGGCAGCGACCTCTCCGGCGCGGAGTACAAGCACGGCGAGCTCGTTCGCAAGGGCGAGCGCGGCGTGTGGAGCGAGCCGCTCCTTCCCGGCAAGTACGCGTTCAACACGTACGCCGGCAAGGTGATCACCGTTCCGACGACGAACTTCATCCTCAAGTGGACGAAGGGCGAGGTCGGGTCCCATCGCTTCGACGAGAACCTCTCCGAGGTCTCGCTGATCACGAAGGACGCGTTCG
>JAXDMI010000140.1:0-4354 GCA_034666145.1 Myxococcales bacterium
GACGAGGTGCTGCGGCTGTCGCGGAGTGCTGCAGCGTTCGCGAAGGAGAGCCACAACGACCTGATGTTCGACGCCGTCCGGCTCGAACAGCAATTCGTGATGTGCCTGAAGGGACTGACGCGGAACACCGCAAGCTTCGACGGCGACGCGTTCGACGAGACGGAGGTTCTGGCGGCGGCGACTGCGGGGCATTTCGGCTCGCTCATCGCGGTCATCCACATCACCAAGCAGATCGTGTGCTTCACGTACGGCCGGCACGACGATGCGCTCGGGCGCGCGACCCTCGCTGCGCCGTTCCTCGCCTCCGTGATGGCCATGCCGATCGAGGCCACACACTATTTCTACCTCGCGCTCACGCTCGCTGCGCTCCACGGCGAGGCTCCGCCGGCGCAGAAGAAGGACTACGAGCAGAGGCTCTCGAAGACACTGCAACGGCTCGCGGTCTGGGCCGAGCACTGTCCCGAGAACTACCGGAACCGCTACGCCCTCGTGGCGGCCGAGATCGCGCGTATCGAGGGCCGCGACGCCGAGGCCATGCGCCTCTACGAAGAGGCCATTCGCTCGGCCCACGACCAGGGCTTCGTCCACAACGAGGCGCTGGCCTTCGAGCTCGCCTCCGCGTTCTACCGCGCCCGAGGATTCGAGCGGTTTGCCGAGAGCTACCTGCGCGAGGCGCGCTCTTGCTATGCGCGCTGGGGCGCCGACGGCAAGGTGGCGCAGCTCGACGGCGGGAAGGTGCGCGTCCTCGATGCCGCGACGGTCAGCCCGAGCCAGACGTTCGCCGCGAGGACCGAGCAGCTCGACCTGATCTCGATCGTCGAGGCGCTGCAGACGATCTCCGGTGCCATCGTCCTCGACGACCTCGTGCGCACGTTGCTCAAGATCGTGCTCGAGCAGGGCGGTGCGCAGCGAGCGACGCTGCTCCTGATCGACGAGCGCGCTCGGCTCTCGGTCGAGGCGGAGGCCGCAGCGACCGATGCCGGCGTGGTCATCTCGCGCCAGTCCCGGATGCCCTCCTCGGCGACGTTGCCGCAGAGCATCATCGACTACGTCTGGAAGACGCGAGAGCGCGTGCTCCTCGACGACGCGTCGGGCCGAAGCCGCTTCTCCGGCGACGACTACGTGATGCGCACGAAGGCCCGCTCGGTGCTCTGCCTGCCGATCGTGCGACAGGGGAAGGCCGTGGGCTTGCTCTGTCTGGAGAACCAGCTGCTCACGGCGGCCTTCACACCGGAGAGGCTCTCCGTCCTCGAGCTGCTCGCATCGCAGGCGGCCATCTCGCTGGAGAACGCGCGCCTCTACGCCGAGCTCGAGCGAGAGAACGCCGATCGCCGATCGGCCGAGCACGCCATGCAGAAGAGCAAGGGCGTGCTCGAGGCCATCGCCGAGAACGCGCCGGTGGTCGTCTTCGTCAAGGACCTCGACGGCAAGTACCTGCTGACGAACCGTCAGTACGAACGGCTCTTCCACGTGGCCGCCGGCACGATGCACGGCCGGACCGATTTCGACCTCTTTCCTCGGGAGTCAGCCGAGCTCTACCAGCTCACCGATCGCGAGGCGCTCGCGTGCCGACAGCCCGTGATCTCCGAGGACGTCGTGCCGCAGGACGACGGGCTGCACACGTACATCGTCACGAAGTTCCCGCTGCGCGATGCCACGGGCGTCGCGTATGCGGTCGGCGGCATCGCTACCGACATCACCGATCGGATGCGCGCGACCGAGGCGCTACGCCTGAGCGAGGAGCGCTTCCGGCTCCTCGTCGACGGCATGAAGGACTGCGCCATCTTCATGCTCGACCGCGAGGGACGCGTCGCGAGCTGGAACGCGGGAGCGCAGCGCCTCTTCGGCTACGCCGCCGCCGACATCCTCGGTCAGTCCGGCGCGCTCTTCCACACGCCGGAGGACGCCGCGCGCGGCGCCCCCGAACGCGCGCTCGCGCTCGCCGAGTCGGAGGGCTCGTCCGAGCATGACGGCTGGCGCATGCACAAGGACGGATCACGTTTCTTCGCCGGCGTGGTGATCACCGCACTGCGGGACGAGCGCGGCGAGCTGCGAAGCTACTCGGCGCTCGTACGCGATCTCACGCAGCGGCTCCGCCTCGAGGAGCAAGTTCGTCAGGCTCAGAAGATGGAGGCGATCGGGCGGCTCGCTGGCGGCGTCGCGCACGACTTCAACAACCTGCTCGCGGCGATCTACGGGTTCGTCTACCACGGGCTCAAGGGGCTCGAGCCGGGCAGCCCCGTCCGGGCCGATCTCGAGGAGATCCAGGAAGCGGCGCGTCGGGCGGGAGAGCTCACCACGCAGCTCCTCGCGTTCGCTCGCAAGCAGAGAGTGGAGCCCAGGGTCTTCGATCTGAACGAGCTGGTGTTGAGCATGGACCGGCTGCTCAGGCGCGTCCTCGGCGACGACGTCGAGCTCGTGACACGGGCCTCGTCGGACCTCGGCTCAGTGGAGGCCGACCCGGGGCAGATCGAGCAGGTGATCCTGAACCTCGCAGTCAATGCTCGAGACGCGATGCCCAATGGAGGCGCCCTCACCATCGAGACGGGCACTGTCCACATCGGTGAGGACTACGCCGCCAGTCAGACGGGCATCACTCCCGGGCCCTTCGCGATGCTCGCGCTCTCCGACACGGGGACGGGCATGACACGCGAGGTGCTCGACCACGTCTTCGAGCCGTTCTTCACCACGAAGGCGGCGGGCGAGGGAACGGGCCTCGGGCTCGCGACGAGCTACGGCATCGTGAAGCAAGCGGGCGGGTACATCTGGGTCTACAGCGAGCCTGGTCGGGGCACGACGTTCAAGATCTACCTTCCGCGCTCGTCGAAGGAGGCCACGTCGCGCACGCAGGGAATGGTCGCGTCGCCCTCGGCGAAGGGCGAGACCATCCTGCTCGTCGAGGACCACGCGATGCTCCGTGGGATCTCGACGCGCGGGCTGGAGGCGCTCGGCTACGTGGTCATCGCTGCGCAGAGCGGTGAGGAGGCCATCGGGTTGGCCGCAGCGCATCGCGGAACGATCGACCTCCTGCTCACCGACGTCGTGATGCCGAAGATGAGCGGCCACGAGGTCGCCGAGCGCCTGACCACGCTTCGCCCCGGCCTGCGCGTGCTCTACGTCTCCGGTTATACGGAGAGCACGATGCTCAGGAGCGGCGAGCCGTGGCCGCCGGCGCAGTTCCTTGCGAAGCCATTCACGCCCGACCAGCTCGCGAGGAAGGTCCGCGGCGTCCTCGATGCGCCGGTGAGCGCCTGAAATGGCTCTTCGATCGCGACAGATTTGTTACTCCCGCCGACTCGCTTCGTCCCGTAAATCAGGACGCACCCAGGATGCGCCTTTATCTCTTCCCGCCTTCGTCACGTGCGCTCGGTGTCGTCGCGCTCAAGAACCACCTCGAGATCGATTGTGAGCTCACGCCGATCGATCTCGGTCGCGGCGATCAGCGCGCCCCCGCATACGTGGCTCTCAATCCAAATCGAAAGATACCGACGCTCGAGGACGAAGGCTTCGTCTTGTGGGAGGCGAACGCCATCCTGTTCTACCTCGCAGCGAAGTGCCCCGAGCGCGGTCTCTGGCCGGCAGATCTGCGCGCCCAAGCGGATGTCGTGCGCTGGCTCGCGTGGCAGAGCGCCCATTGGGATGCCGAATCGTGCGGCATGGTCGCTTTCGAGAAGAGCTCGAAGCTCGTGCTGGGTCTCGGCCCGCCGGATCCCGCATTCATCGCACGCGGCGAAGAGAACTTCGCGCGCTTCGCGCCCGTGCTCGACGATCAGCTGAAGACCAAGTCGTGGATGATCGGCGAGCACCTCACGATCGCCGACTTCTCGATCGGTGCGCTCGTGCCGACCGCCGTACGCATGGGGCTGCCCATCGAGCGCTTCCACGCAATCGGTCGCTGGTACGAATCGCTCTCGGCGCTGCCGGCATGGCGCGACGCGCTCGCCGCCAAGGACACCGCCATGGCCGCGTGGTTCGCAGCGAAGCAACAGGAGACGCCACGATGACTGCTCGTTCACTCGCGTTCGTCTGCGCCGCCGCTCTCGCCGTCTCGTCGAGCGCTTGCGGGTCGAGCGCGGCATCGAGCACGCCGCCCGCGTTGCCTCGTTCGAGCCCAAAGGTCGAGGCACGCGTCGCGTCGGCCGACGGCGTCCCGATCCACTACATCGCCGAAGGAAGTGGGCCCGTCGTCGTCCTCGCGCACTGCTTGGATTGCAACCTGCACTACTGGGACGTTGCCGCGGCCGATCTCGCGCGCGATCACCGCGTCGTTCGCCTCGATCTCGCGGGCGCCGGTGGCTCGGGAGCCGATCGGAAGACGTGGAGCATCGAAGCCTTCGCCGGCGACATCCGCGCC
>JAXDMI010000141.1:0-4511 GCA_034666145.1 Myxococcales bacterium
TGCTGTGCGTGCGACGCGCGCGCCGCCGCCGCGGTCAGTGAGGAGTGACGACGGCCGCGTCGTCCAGCTGCGCGCACGAGACGAGATCGAAGAGCATGAGCTCGAGGGCCTTCTGCTGCGCGGTGAGATCCTTCGTCTGGCAGCTCGCGGGGTAGGGCTGCGTCGGATCGTCGGTGAGGGCCGTCCCGGTCGCGGGCCCGAAGTGCACGTTCGTGAACGCGACGCGCCCGCAGACGCCCGCGGCGCTCGCCCCGATCGGCGTGTCGAACGTCAGGTACTGCACGGCAGGCGCGGTCGGAAAGCTGGGATTCGCCGCCTCGATCCACGAGAGAGCGCCGCCGTCGACACCGTCGACGTCGTGGCGCGCATCGAAGACCGCCAGCTTGCCCGCCGCCGTCAGCGCGCCTTGCTTCGAGAGCCACGTCCTCATCGCGAGCGCCTTGGGGAAGGTGCCGACGACATCCGTGTCGACCGACGTGGTCCGCGGATCGCCGGCCGCTGGCCCGGGATGATCGCTCCACGCAGCGACGTTGCGCGGCGCCGGATCGGGTGAGCCGGAGAAGAACGTGTCGTGATAGTGCGTCGCGAGGACGCGTCCGCCGGCCTTCGCGTAGTCGTAGAGAGCCTGCTTGGCGGCCGGCGACTTGTGCACGGCGTCGTCGTTCGCTGCGCCTTCGCAGGCGAGCAGCACGGCGTCGTACTTCGCCAGCGCCGCCGGATCGTTCCACAGCGACTCGGCGTCGGGGAAGCTCTGCCCGTTCGCGAAGCTGCTCGATGCCACGCGCGGCGCGCCGCCGTCATCGGCGTAGCCGCCGCCCTTGAACAGATGGATGCGCGCTTCGCTACCGGCGATGCCCACCTCGCCGTCGTCGATCCCGATCTTGCGGAGCAGGCACGGCAGCGCATCGGCGGCACCGGTCGCGATCGCGATGCGCGGGATGTCGCCCTCGGCGCGGTTCTTGGGAAGCTGGATCGTGACGGTGTTCTCCGAGCAGCCCGAGACGTCCGGCAATCTGATGGTGCGGCGCCACTTTCCGATCTGGACGACGAGCGGGATGTTCGTGCCCGCCGGTATGTTGTCGAGCTCGAAACGCCCTGCGGCATCGGTCTTCGTGATCCGGAGCGGCGCGCCGGAATGGGCGTCGTCGCAACGATCGCACGACGCGCCGGTGGTCAGCGGAGCCAGCGGCGCATTCGGAACCCACACGACCGCGTTGTAGACGGGGCTCGTGCCCGCGGGATCCGTGACGGTGCCGAGGACGCGGGTGCCGGCGGGGTCGTCGACGCACGACGCGATCTGGCACTCGAGGCCCGTGCACTTGACGGAGCTCTCCGGCGTCGCGTCGAAGTCGAAGCCGACGGGGCCGGCCTCGGGAGCGCCGCTCGAGGTGGCACTGCCGCCCCCGCACGCGACAGCTACGGCGCCGCTGAGAGCTGCGCCCGTGGCGAGAGCGCCGACGAGAGCCACGACTCGGAAGGAAATATGCATGATACACTCAATTCCTGCGCAGGATCACGTCGTGGCTGACCGCGACGCGTCGATACAGCTCACCGTGGGGAGGGAGCGGCACGCGATCCGCCTGCGCGATCACCAGGAGCGCCACGAGCTGCACTGCGATCGGAAAATCGATCCCGAGGGGTGGAGGCATGGTCACGCTGTCCGCGTGCGGGCCGCCGGGCGGACCCTTCAGGATCCACACGAGCTGATCGGCCGCATACACCTCGAGCCGCAGATCGGCGCCCGCGGGAAAGCCGGCGAGCGGAACGGGATCGGAGATGCTCTGGTTCACCGAGTCGACGGGGGCGGGGAAGAGGAAGTCGCTCCACACCGTCTTGTCGGCGGCGATCCCGAGCTCGGTGCGAATCGACGTCGTGCCGTCGGGCGCGACGATCGAGGCCTGGGTCGTCACGCGCTCCGGCGCGATGTCGGTCTGCGCGACGTTGACGACGAGATCGAAGCCGAGGGCATCCGACGTCGCTGCGATGGAGCCGAACGTCCCGACGAGCAGGCTCGAATCGGCGCTCTGCACGATCGCCGACGCGCGCGTTCCGGGAACGAACGGCGACGCGCTGCCGGTGGGGATGTCGGCGCGGAGATGGAGCTGTTGCATGGCCAGCGCTGGGCTGGCGGCGACGTCGATGTCGAGGACCTCGTCGGTGGCGCGCGCCGGCAAGTCCACGCGGAAGCTCTTCACCTGCTCGAACGTGATCGTCCCGTTGGTGTCGCTCTGCGTTCCCGCCTCGTGACCGAGCACGACGAACGGCACGTTCTTCGGGCCGCGGATCGCGTACGTCGAGGCCTTCGTCTCGCCTTGGCCGATGCGTCGAACGGCACCTGCCGACAGCGAGAGAGCGTCGCCCAGATCGCGCTTGCCCGAGATCGCGCCGCGCAGCTCGACGGTCGACGAGCGGATCGCCGCATCGAGCCGAGGCAGGACGATGGCGAGATCCTCGGCCGGCTTCCCGAAGGTGTTGGGCCGGGCGCGCGCCGTGTCCGGAGATGCATCGAGCATCGTCACGAGCGTGTGGTCGGGGGAGAACGCACTGACGTGGACTCCGCCGTGCGAGAGATCCGCGTCGAAGGTCACGTGACCGTCGGCGTCGGTGGTCTTGACGACGTGCGTGGCGCTCGCGCCTCCGGCCGGCGCATCGAGCGCCACCGTCACGCCGGGAAGGGGAGCGCCCTCGTCGGCGATCGTCGAGCCCTCGTCGAAGACCCAGACCGTGAACGGCGTCGTCGGTGCGGCTGCGGCGGTCGACGAAGAGCCGCCGCACGCGACGACCGCGGCGAGCGCCGCCGGCGCAACGACGACCAGGAGACGAAGGTCGAACAGGCTACGCAAGGCGCGGCCATCATTACCGACGCGTGCGCCGCGTGCAACGCCGTGAAACATCAACAAACGCCGGCGCTACGGCTCAGTTCAATCAGCTCCCCGACGAGACGAAGACGATCTCCACGCGCGCATTCCGATCGCGGTGCCGAGCGTCCTTCGGATCCACGACCGGCGCGCGGTTGCCCGCTTGCTCGACCTTCACCTTGGTCGCCGCGATGCCGCCGGCCACGAGCGCTTGTGTGATCGACTCGCCGCGCTTGCGATTGGTGGCGACGTCAGCGGCCGACGGAGCCTGCGCATCGTGGATGACCACCTGCACGGCGAAGGTCGGGTGCGCGGCAGCCACGCGGCCGAGGTCCTTCACAGATACTTCGGCTTCGGGCGTGAGCTTCTCGCCCCTGAACGCCGAGCGCATCGTCACGACCACGCCGCGCTCGTCGCGCGCGGGCGCGAGGTCGGCGTGCTTCGGTGTCCCTGTCGACGCCGCGGCGTCGCCGGCGCCTTGACCCGCCGCCTGCGAGAGCTCGCCGAGCAACGTGTCGGCTTGATCCGAGTCGCTGCCGGCGGTGCGCCGCGCCTTCGTCAGCGACGTGAGACACGCGGCGCGTGAGCGCGCTGCGGGGTCGATGGTCACGGCCGTCTTCGAGCTGTCGATCTGCTTCTCGAGCGCGGTCACCGCGTTCTCGGCGTCGGCGAGCCCGGGCGCTTGCGGCGAGACGAGGCGCGCTGCGCTGCAGAGGAGGCGTGCTTGCGTGACGAGCGCCTGCGCCGCCACCACACGTGCGCGCTCGCGCTCGGGATCCGCGGGACCGCTCGTCGGCGGGAGCTGCGCTTCACGGACGACGCGGAGCTTCTTCTCGAGGTCGTCGGCCTCGCGATCGACGGCCTTGCGCTGCGTCGCGTACTTCTGGGCTTCGCCCGAAGCGCGCGCGAGCGCCTCGTTCGCCGTCGCCTCGTCCTGGGTCGCACGTGCGAGACGCGCGAGCGCGATGGCCTGGTTGTACGTCGCGAGCGCGCGATCGGCGTGGAGCTCGGCGCCTTTCGCGTCGCCCGATGCCTGCGCTTCCTTGGCGAGCTTCAGCTCCTGATCCGCCGCCGCGAATGCCTGCGGAGCGAGCGTCTGCGCATCGCGTCCGCCGAGACCGGCGCGCATCCGCTGCGCCTCGTCGACGCGACCGATGCCCGACGACGCCGCAGCTCCTGCGCAGCCGGTCGCGAGCGCGCCCAACAAGACAGCGACGAGCTTCAGCGAGGGAGCGCTGCGGCTCATCGTGCACCTCCGTCGCGCGCCACGGCCGGTGTCGGCTGCGTGCGCTTCGCGGCGCCACCGTCGACGTCGGTGGTCGCGACCTTGCTCGTGCGCGCGGGCTGCTCCTTCGATTCGCGCTCGGCGCTCTCGAGCTGCGCGCGGAGGCGACCGCTCTGCGCGATCCCTTCTTCGAGGAGCGCACGTTCACGCTCCGCGACGACGCCGGCATCGGTGGCGGCACGGCGCGCGGCCTGGGCGCGCTCCTCGACATCGACGGCGCGGACGACGTCACGCGCGGCGTCGGCCCACGTCTTCGCGAGACCGTCGGCGAGGCGCGCGTGCGGCTCGTCTCCCGCGGCGCGGAGCCGGGCCGCTTGCTCGAGCGCCGCCTTCGAACGCGCGATCATCTCGGTGGCGACGTCCTTCTT
>JAXDMI010000142.1:0-12647 GCA_034666145.1 Myxococcales bacterium
GGGCGTCATGCTGTTCGAGCTCACCACGGGCAAGCGCCTGTTCAAGGGCACGAGCGAGTACGAGACGCTGCGGCTGATCTGCGAGCGCGAGTACCCGCGCCCGAGCGACATCCGCCCTGACTACCCCGCCGATCTCGAGCCGATCGTGATGAAGGCGCTCGCGAAGGATGCGAACGATCGCTACCAGAGCGCGCGCGAGATGCAGTCCGACATCGAGAGCTTCGTGCGGCGCCATCAGATCGCCGTCTCGCACATCGCGCTCAATCAATTCATGCAGGGCTTGTTCGAGGACAAGCTCGCGATGCAGAAAGAAGCGCTGCTCCAGGGCAAGCAGCTCGCCGACATCATCGAGATGCAGCATGCGATGTCCGCGCCCGACGACGGCGACGTCGACGCGAGCGGCCGCCATGCGACCAGCACGCAGAGCATGCCGGCGGCGGCGCGCACCGTCACCGACGTCACGGCAAACGGACACCGCAAGAGCCGCAGCGGTCTCGTCATCGGGCTGCTGCTCGGTGTGATCGGCCTCGGCGCCATCGGCGGCGGCGTGGGCTACTTGATGGTGAAGAAGAAGAGCATGGAGGAGGCGCGCAGCAACGCCTCCTCCAATGACCGCAACGACCGTGGCGGAGCGCTCGCGAAGGGGTCGCTCGGCCTCGAGAGCACCCCGCCCGGCGCGTCGATCTGGATCAACGGCGACCTGCGCGCCGAGGTCACGCCCGCCACCATCACGCAGCTCCCCACGGGCGTACCGCTCGACGTGAAGCTCACGATGGACGGCTTCGAGCAAGGACGCGAACAGGTCACGCTCAAGGCCGACGACCCGGCGAACGCGACGCGCGTGAAGCTCGATCTCAAGCGAGGCTCCGTCGTCGTCGAAGTGAAGGTCGTTCCCGAGACCGTGACGCCGATCTTCTCGCTCGACGGCAAGGTGGTCAGCGGGCCGCGTATCGAGGCCGTGACGTCGAGCGTCTCGCACAAGCTCGTGGTCACCGCGCCCGGCTTCACCGAGCAATCGGTGAGCTTCAGCGGCAACGCGATGGAGACGAAGCATCTCGACGTCACGCTCGAGAAGATCCCCGAGCGCCACGGCAACGGCCGTCCGGGCGGGCAGGTCTCGACCAACCCGACGCCGCCTCAGCCGGCGGGCTCGGGCAAGCTGAACGTCGGTGCGTCGGGCGGCTGGTGCAACGTGACCGTCGACGGTGCACCGCGCGGAGCAACCCCCGTCGCGGGCGTCGAGCTCTCCGCAGGCACGCATCGCGTGACGTGCACGACCGCCGAAGGCAAGACGCAGTCCGCCACGGTCACCGTCCCCGTCGACGGCACCGCGCGCTACAAATTCACTCTGTAGCGGCTCGTCCGATCATCGCGCTCGCTTCCTTCACGGAAGCTCGGTGCCCGCCTCGATGCCGTTGCAGAGGCCGCCCTCTCCGTACTTCACGGAGAACATGAACTGCGCGCGGACGTAGTCGCCGAAGGAGCCCGCATGGCTCCCGTTGGGAAGCTGGTAGAACGGACCGCCGGCGCTGTTGAGCGGAAGCTGATCGAGCTCGTCCATCGTGACGAGGCCGTCGTTGTTCCCTTCGCGGTCGGCACTCGCAAAGGGCTCGAAGCGCAGGTGCGCGCTCGTCGAGATGGCATCGCGGAAGAAGGCCTCCGCAGCCACCGCGACGAAGATGGCATCGCGTGCCTCGGGACGGATGCGCGCCCCGCGAACGGCGTCTCTGCAGCCGCCGAACGACGACGCCGTTCGCAGCGAGTCGAAGCGCAGCGACAGCTTGATGGTCTCGGGCTCCGTGAATCCGAGCCCCGGCGCATGCGTCGCGGTCGCCTCGAAGAGAGCGTGAGCGGGCTGTCCGCCGAGCAACGTCAGTATGTCCTCAACGCTCGCCCCCTCGCCCGGCACCGTGTGATCGTCGGGCGGGGCGAGCCGCATGCCGACGTCGGGACAGTCACCGGGCATGATGCCGTTGAAGGCCTGGACCACGCTACCGACGGCGCCGTCGAAGACGACGTTGGTGGCGGCGCCTCGTCCGCGATACGCGCACTGGCCGTCCATCGCGAGGTTGACGATGGTCATCGTGCGGAACGACAGAAGGAAGCGGTCGACGTGGATCGACCACTGATCGACGACCACGTTGGCGGCGAGCGTTCGCGGAGAGCCGCGCCCCGTGATGGTGAACTCCGCCGAGCCGAGCGGCAGCGCCTCGTCGGCGGGGACGCACGCCGTGGGCAGCCAACACATGCATCCTACAAGCATCACGAAGCGCGACGACGAACGCATCAGAAGCCTCCTTCCACGCCGAGGCTGGGAACGGTGACCGGACCGAAGACGCGCGCCGTGCACGACGGAGGGTCGCGCGTGAGCCCCGGCACCGCGAGCTGCGTGCCGCATTGATAGCCGGTGGTCTCGGTAGACAGCGTCGCGTTGAGCGCTTCGAGCACCACCGCCAGGTATCCGTGCGAGCCGACGCGCCACCGCTTCTCGACGCGGCCGTCGATGCGCATGAAGTCCGGCGCGCGACTCGGCGGCGTGCCCACCACCTGTCCGGCGAACGCGGGAGTCTGCGGCGTGACGGGACCGCCGCTGTAGAAGACGAAGCGCGAGCCGAGCCGCCAGCCCTTGCCGAGATCGACGGAGAGCGCGGCGTTGAACACGTGCGGTCGATCGTACGTCGAGAGGAAGGTGTGGCCGTTCGCGGTCCGCTCCGAACGCGAGAGCGTGTACGAGACGAGGCCGCCGACGGTCCGCGATAGCTTGCGGCGCACCCCGAGCTCGAGGCCGTAGGCGGAGCCGCGCGCCTTGGCGATCAGCGAGTCACTCTTCTCGATGTCGATGATCTGCACCTGTGCGGTGCCGAGCGCGTCGTTGAGGTCGTAGAACGCCTGATGGAAGACGGTGGCGGTCGTCGATACGTCGGACGGCAGATCGATCTCCACGCCCGCGCTCGTCTGCGCGGAGCGCTGAAGGCCGCCCTCGAGACGCGCGATGCTCACCGCTGGCAGCGCGAGCGGCGGTGACGGCGGTTGGGTGGCAAGGCCGTACGCGTGGACGATCCGGATCTTGTCGGTGACCGCGAAGCGAGCGGAGATGCGCGGGTCGACTCCGATGGCGCGCGCGCGGTCGGAGCCGTACACGTCGAGGCGGACGCCGGGCGTGACCTCCATGCGCTTGTCGATCAGGAGCACGGCATCGCCACGGATCCCCGTCGCGAAGTCGGTGCGCGTCGCGAACAGGCGCTTCTGCCGTCCCACCACGTCGTCATCGTCGGCGAACAGCGGCAGCGAATCGGCGTGGTAGTTGTCGACCACGAGGTCGGCGCCCGCGCGCACCGTCACCGCGGAATTCACGGGCTGGACGAGCTCGAAGCGCGCCGCCGTCATGAGGTCCTCGGCGGCGCGACGGGCCTCGAGGCGGGTGCGATCGAAGCCGATGGTGCCGGCGAGCCGCGTCGAGCCGCCGCCGGAGAGCTCGTGATCCCAGCGGAGATCGGCGCGATGGAACTCGGAGGCGAAGAGCACCACCTCGATCTCCTTCACCTGATCGGGACGCGGACCGTTGCCCGACGCGGCGTCGATGGTCTCGCGATCGGGCGTCGTGCGCTGCGTGGCTCGGTCGTAGGCGCCGAACGCGAGGAGCGACACGACATCGCGATCGCCGAGCGCGTAGGAGACGCGCATCTGGTAGTCGCGATAGTCGAGTGACGTCTTCGAATCGAGGAGCGAGAACAATGCCGACGTGTACGAGTAGCGACCGCCGGCGAGCGCGGACCCGCGGCCGTTGGCGAACGGTGCCTCGACGAGGCCGCCTGCGTCGATGACGCGGAGCGTGCCTTCACCGTGTGCGCGGTCGGACGGCGGCGTGATGGCGGAGTCGACGATGCCGCCCGCGAAGCGACCGAGCGCTGCGGGATAGCCGCCTTTGTGGATGTCGGTGCGCGCGACGAGCGCCGGTTGGATGACCGAGGGCCCGAGGCCGAAGTGAAAGAGATAGGGAACGCGCACGCCGTCGAAGAAGTAACCGACGTTCCCCGGAGGAGCCCCGCGCACGTAAAAATAGGGCAATCCGCTCACGACCGGCGTGAGCCCCGGCGAGACCTCGATCGCGCGAAACGGATCTCCGAACGCGCCCGGCAGCTGCCGCACCTCGGTGCGTCCGTACGAATCCGTGATGGGCGCGCCCACCGCGCCTCTGCCACCGCGCACGAGGACCTCGCCTGTCACTTCCTGCGGAGGCGTGGGCGCGAGAGCGGCAGCACCTGGGCGCACCAGCTCGGGCTGGGGCTCTGGTGCGGGCTCGATCGGTGGAGGTGGCGGCGGCACGGGCGCAGCGGGCTTGGCGAAGTCGATGCGGAAGCGCACCGTCACGGCGATGGGCATGCCTCCGCGCGTCGCCGGAACGAAGCGCGCCGCGCCTACCGCTTCGATGGCGCGGGCGGCAAACGGCTCGACGCCTTCGAGAACACGTGCACTCTGCACCGATCCGTCGGGAGCGACGGTGACCGCCACGACGACGAACGCGTCGCCTTCCGCGCCTTCGGGATACGCGGCCTGCACCGGCGCGAGCAGACGCGGCGGGACAATGGCCTCGCCCGCGGCCTGTCCACTCGCAGGCGCATCGTCCTGCGCGCTCGCGACGGTCGTGACCGACGCCAGCGAGAGCACGACGCCGGCGAGCGCGCACGCGCGCCGAATGCGCGCGGGTGGGGTCGGACGCATCGGCCGCGAACGAGACGAGGCGATTCGCGCGCGGCGCACGGCCGCGAGTCTAGTACGACGTGCCTCGGCTTCGTGCGCTTACGCGCATCACTCGAGGTCGGGCGGCGGCGCGGCCTCTTCGCGCCTCCGCGAGACGGCTGGTTCCCCGCCGCCGTGCGTCGGATCTCCGCCCCGCAGCTCGGCACCGCGCGCAGCCTCCGCCCCGCGCAAAGGCTCCGCCGCTATCGCGCCTGCCATGCCGGCGTCGGGTTTCGTCCTCGCGGGGGGCGGCGCCGACACCGCGACCAACGTCGCGTGCGTCAGAGCCCTGGCGGCGGGCGCCGGTACCACCACGGGTGGCGCGGCTGGACGGAGGCGCGGAGCAATCGCCACCGCGGCATCCTCCGACGGGCGCGCGCCGAGCACGGGCTGGTCGTGAATCGGCGGCTGCGCGACGCTCGCGTCCATCGCGCCCTGCAACGCGAGCACACCGAACACCGACGCCGCGCCGAACAGGGATGCGCACGCGACCGCCGCCACGGCGAAGCGCGTGCTCCGCTGCGCACCACGACGCCCTCGCCGAGCGACGGCATTCACGACCGGCGGCGGAGCGCTCGAGCGTAGCGTCCCCGACGGCGTCGCCTCGGGATGCTCCGAGCTCTGCTTGTCGAACACGCGCGAGATGCGCGCGGCCGAGTCACGCGCGTGCGGAGCGCCGACGGTGGAGAGTGCCCACGCGAGCTCGGCGACGGTCTGGAACCGCTCGGGCGCATCGATCTCGAGGCAGCGCGCGATGATGACGTCGATGCCCGAAGGAACGCCGCTGCGTACGGCGGAGGCCTTGGGCGTCTTCGAACGCATGATCTTCATGAAGATCTGCGGAAGCGACTCGCCGGTGTACGGCGGCTTCCCGACGAGCAGCTCGTAGAGGATGGTGCCGAGGGCCCAGATGTCCGAGCGAGCATCGACGGTGTCTGCCGCCTCCATCTGCTCGGGCGCCATGTAGCTGGGCGTTCCGAGGACCGTCCCGGGATCGGTCAGCGCCGAGAGCCCATGGCGGCGGGACATCCGCGAGATGCCGAAGTCCAGCACCTTCACGCAGGGCGATCCGTCGACCGCCTCGGTCAGGAAGAGATTCGCCGGTTTCAAGTCGCGATGGATGATGCCCAGCGCATGGGCCTCGGCGAGTGCCTCGCATGCTTGCAGAACACACTCGACCGCGAGGTCGATCGGGAACGGTCCGCGTCGCGAGAGCACCGCCGCGAGGTCGAGTCCGCTCAGGCACTCCATGACGAGGTACGGAACGCCGCCGGTGGGGAGCTCGCCGATGTCGTGTACGCGCACGACGTGCTCGCTGCGGATCCGTGAGACAGCGCGTGCCTCGCGCTTGAGGCGGACCACGTACTCGGGGAGGACCAGAGCCTCGGCCGAGAGCACCTTGATGGCGACCTGCTGATCGAGCTCCAGGTGGGTAGCCCGATAGACGACACTCATCCCGCCGCGGCCCAAGACCGCTTCGACCCGATACTTGTCGGCGATGATGTCGCCCGTCACCGGCATCGCGGATCGGACCGGGAGCATCGGTGACTGGCCTCTGGCGTCGGCTTGCATCGCGTTTCGGGTCCAACAATGACGCGTGCGAGGAACGTGCCTCGGGAGGACGTCGAAACGCCGTCGAGTCCCGGGCGAGCGGGCGACGCAGCGAGCCGTAACCCGACCTCGCGAACGCGAAGGGCCGACGTGGCGCGCGCGTGCTTTTCGGGGCGAACCGCCACGCACCGCCCAGGCTTCGCGGTTTGCGCTTCTTTTGCGGGGCGCCATGGCCGAGCCAACGCGCGTCGAGCTCGAGGCGTTCCTCGCCCTGCGGCAGCGAGGATGGGCACGAGCGATGCACTCAGGAGCGGTGAAGGTTGCCGAGAAGACCTTCGTACACCCGCCGTAGACCCGCCCCGGAGGGCTCACCCATGACGCTCTCGCTCATCACCGGAGAGACCGCGCTCGTCCTGACGTTGGCAGGGGCGATCGGCGGCGGCGTCGGGTGCGTGTCCGGTAACATGCCGTCGACCACGCAGCTCGCCTCCTCGGACGCTGCGATCCGGACCGCGCAGGAGCTCGGGGCAGAGCGGATCCCCGATGCGTCGGTCCATCTGGAGCTCGCGCGCCGTCAGCTCGCGATGGCGCTTCGTGCCATGAATGATGGCGACGAGCACGCCGCGCGGTGGCTGCTCGTCCGCGCCGATGCCGATGCGCGTCTCGCGCTCGCGCTCGCGCGTGAAGCGCGCGCCCGCGAGGCGGCCGAAGAGATGGCTGCGCGCGTCCGGGATCTCTCGAGCAGTACCGAACACTCCACGGAGCCACTGTGAGCGGCTGCGAGGAAACCATGCATTCTACACCATTCGCCGTCGCATTCCCGATCGCCGTCCTCGCCGTCCTCGCCGGCAGTGCGGGATGTGCCGCGCAGCCGCCTCCGCCGGAGCTCCTCGACGCGCGTGCTGCCTATGCGCGCGCGCGCACCACGGCGAAGGCCGATCCCGCGGAGATCGCCGAGGCGAAGCGGTTCCTCGACGCGGCGGAGCGCTGGCAGATCGACGATCCCGGCTCGGAGGAGACGAAGAACCTCGCGTACATCGCGCATCGCAAGGCGTTGCTCGCGGAGGCCGACGCGCGCACCGCGGCCGCCGAGGTCGAGCAAGCGCGCGAGCTGCAGGCCCTCTCCGCCCTGCGTCGTGAGCAGCTCGCCGATGCTCACAACCGTCTCGAGAAGTCCGAAGACGAAGCGACGCTCGCCACGAAGCCACCCGGGAGTCGCGGCGCGAAGGAAGCCGTCGATCGGCTGAGCCCGTTCGCATCGGTGAGCGAGAGTCGCGCCGGGCTGGTGGTGACCATCGCCGACAGCGTCCTCTTCGAGCGCAACTCCGCGAAGCTCATGGCCACGGCGCGCGAGCGCCTCGATCGCGTCGCGCAGGCGCTCGTGGAGGTGCGCGGCCGCTCGATCGCCGTGAAGGGCTTCATGGATGCATCGGGCGACGACTCGCACGACACCGAGCTGTCGCGACGGCGCGCCGATGCCGTCCGCCAGTACCTCGTCACCCGCGGCGTCGCTCCGGAGCGTGTCCGCGCCATCGGGCTCGGCACCGCGCAGCCAATCGCGAGCAACGCGTCGGCCGAAGGACGTCAACAGAATCGACGCGTCGAGATCGTCGTAGAAGGCGTGGGGCAGGCCGCTGCAACGCACTGAATCCGTCGAGGCAGGGCCGCAGCCCGTGGAGGCCGTCGGGTGGCGAAGCGCTGCCTCGAAGCTCTGGGGCCGCGCGCGAAAGGGCGGGCGCGACGCCCATCAGCGCACGCCGAAGTGGCTTCGCGTCGTGCTCTACGCCGTCGTGGGAGCGTTCGTCTTCTATCTGCTCGCCGCGAACGTGCTCTTGCGCACGCACCTCTTGCGGGGGTGGCTCAGCAAGAACGAGACGGAGATGAAGGTCGACTACCGCTCGGCGTGGTCCTTCTATCCCGGACACGTGACGGCGCGCGACCTCTCGTTCCGCTACTCGGACAGCAACATCCAGATGTACATCGGCATCGAGCGCGCGGAGCTCCGCTTCGATCCGTTCGCGCTGACGAAGCACACCATCCGCATCAGCAAGCTCGACGCCGACGGTGCCACGTTCCTCTTCCGCATGAAGCAGGAGAGCGTCGAGGGGAGCGAGGCGCGCATCGCCGCGTTCCCGCCCATCGACGGCTTCGCGTCGCCCCCCATCGAGCACAAGGTCCCGAAGCCACCGATTCCGGACGACCAGTACAAACTCTGGACCATCGAGCTCACCGAGGTCACCGCGTCGCTGCGCGAGGTGTGGACGATGGAGCTCCACTATCGCGGCGAAGGCACGCTCAGCGGAGGCTTCCACCTCAAGCCGAGACGCGAGCTGTGGGTCTATCCGTCGGTGATGCTCACGAACGGCGGTGTCCTCATGCTCGGCGACCGCGATCTGATCCGCGGCGGTGAGGGTCGGCTCGAGGCGCAGATCGAGCCGTACGACACGCGCGAGCTCAAGGGCGCCGAGATGCTGCGCAACCTGAGCGCGCGCGTCCACCAGCGCGGCGAGCTCGTGCTGCCGTCGATCGCCGAGACGTACAAGCCGACGGGCTCGGACATCACCGTCGAACGCGGCGTCGGACCCTTCGCCATCGACGCGGTCATCGAGCACGGCGTCGTGCAGCCCGAGACGCGCGTCACCTTCCACACCGACGTGGTCGACGTGAAGGCGCCGCCTGTCGCGGTGCATTCCGATCTCGACGTGGTGGGACGCGGCGAGATGCTCGGCGACAGACCGTCGATCGTCGTCGAATCGGCGGTCGCGCATGCCCGAGCGACGCCGCAGCTCGATGTGCACGGCGTGCACGCGCTGCTCGACTTCGGAAGCGCCGATCTCAGCGCGCCGTTCGCGATCGCTCGCTTGTCGGGAAAGGTGTCGTCCGCGCACTGCGGCAACCTTCATGCGTGGCAGCCGCTCGCTCCGAAGAACGTGGCGTTCGACTCGGGTGCCGCCACGGCCTCGGCGCGCGGCGAGTATCACGGCGGCGCGCTCGAGGGTCGTGTCGATCTCGCGGTCGACAAGGCGCGCATGACGTTCGGCGACAACGACGCGTTCAGCTTCGTCACCAGCGGCAAGGCGTGGACCGACGTCGCGAGCGAGGACGTCGAGAAGAGCGTGGCGTTCCCGGGCGGCGGCGCCGACCTCCACGATCTCGGCCTGAAGATCCTGAGAGGCCAGGAAGAGGGGCTCTGGATGCGCGCGCGCTTCGATCGATCGATCGCCACGACGTCGGGTCGCTCGGGCTTCGATTCCGACATCGGTCTTCGCTCGGGTCCGGGCACGAAGATGCTGAAGCTCTTCACCCGCATGGCATCGCTGCCCGACGTCGCGGCCGATGCCACGTCGGGCTCGGAGGCCATCGCGTCGATGCACGTCCAGCTCAGACCGGGCGACGTGTCGCTCGCGGTGTCGGGCAAGAACGGCGCGATGGAGGGCCGTGGTCGGATCCGCAAGCGTGCGACCGGTGGTCCGACCGGCGCGTTCCTCCTCAGTGTCGGCCCGTTCCATGCGGGCCTCGACGTCCACGACGGCGACACGTCGGTGGTGCCCCTCGCAGGCGGCGATTGGCTCGCGGAGAAGCTGCAGACCCGCTGATCACGACCCACGCCCCCGACGACCTACCACCCACCGTGGGTGGGAGCGCGGGCGCGTCACTGGGGCGTTACGCTACGCGTCAGAAGCACTTCGTCGGGACTTCGCCCATCCCACACCTGCACTTCGGAACGAATTCCTGCGGCGGACGGCCGTCGAACGCTAGTCGGCCTTTGGAAACCGCCCTCCTCGCGTCCGGACAAGTTGTCGGCTGCATCGGATTGGCGTTTGCTGGATGTAACGCTCGGTCTCGGCCGGGCAGGAGGATCTTCGAATGTCCCGTCGCTTTGCTATCGCATTCCTTACCGTCGCTCCCCTCGTCATGCTCGCACCGAGGCTGGCTCAAGCCGGCCTCGCCGATTGCGGAAACATCGACGTCTCTGCGCAAGCGCAGTGCAAGGTCGAAGTCTCCGGAGGCTGCACCGCCAAGTGCGAAGCCGTCAGCTTCACGGCCGCCTGCAAGGGCAAGGTCGAAGTCGACTGCGACGCCAAGTGTCACGTAGCCGCCGACGCGTCCTGTACCGGCAGCTGCAAGGGCGATTGCTCGACGAAGTGCACCGCGCAGGGCGCCAGCTTCGACTGCAAGGCGAATTGCTCGGGCTCCTGCTCCGCGGACTGCGATTCGTCCTGCACGGCAGAAGCGAACGGCGGCACGGCCTCGGCCGACTGCAAAGCAAAGTGCCAGACCAACTGCAGCGCGAAGTGCGAAGGAAAGTGCAGCGCCACGCTGCCGAGCGCGACATGCGACGCCAAGTGCGACGCGTCGTGCAAGGGCTCCTGCGAGGCGAAGGTCGCCGTCAGCTGCCAGGGTGACTGCCGCGCGACGTTCGACGAGGTCTCGTGCGAGGCCTCGCTCAAGGGCGGATGCAAGGTGAACTGCTCGCGTCCCGAAGGTGAGCTGTTCTGCAGCGGTGAGTACGTCGACACCGGCGATCACCTCTCGAAGTGCGCCGATGCGCTCGCGGCTGCGCTCAACATCCATGTCGATGCCAGCGCCAGCGGCAGCTGCAGCAGCGGCAGCAGCGTCGACGGCGGCGGCGCCGAATGCAGCGGTGAGGCGAAGGCAAGCGTCTCGGCCTGCTCCACGTCGCCGCAGGAGAACCCGCACACCCCCCCGGTCGCACCCGGGATGGTCGTTCTCGGCGCCATCGGCGCGGCGATTGCACGACGTGTCCGTCGCGGCGGTTCCTGAGACCGTCCCGAAGGAGACAAGGATCATGAACAGCGTGCAGGCAACGGAGAACAAGGCGAAGAAGATTCAGGCGGTAGGCAACGAGGCGGCCGAGGGGCTGCGTGACAAGGTCGAGCACGTCCGCGACATCGTGGAAAATGTGCGCGATCAGGCTGAGGTCGCGTTTCGCGACAGGCCCTATCTCGTCCCCGTCGCGGCCGGCGCTGTCGGTCTCGGAGTCGGCCTTCTTCTGGGCTCCAAGCTCACGCGGTTCATCCTCTTCACGGCCGTCGGCGGCATCCTGAGCGAGGCCCTCGGCGGCGAGATCAAGCGGATGGCCGGCGACTTCATCGGCGAGTTCCAGAATCGCCTCGGTGAAGGCGACAGTGAGGCAAAGGCGACCGCGGGCGAGTGATCACCTGCGGCGCTGTTCGACGCGATCGGGTCTCAGGTCACTGAGGCCCGATTCGCGTTTTCAGCTCGAGATCGACGATGAGCGGAAGGTGATCGGACGCGCGTCGTGAGCGACCGTTCCACGGCACGTTGATCGAGACGACCTCGACGTCCTCCGACACGAACACGTGATCGAGGCGCAAGAGCGGGAGGCGACTCGGAAACGTCGGCCGAGGGCGATGTCCGTCCAGCGAGCGCTGCGCGTCGCGGAGACGAGAGGCGAAGCGCCGGTACGTCGAAGACGCCTGCGGGACCGCGTTCATGTCTCCGCAGAGGAGCGTTGGACGGCCCATCTCGGCGCTACCGAGCCAGTCCGGTCCGACGAGCTCGCGCGATTGCGCGCCTCGTTCGTTGCGATGCACGCCGAGATGCGTGCTGATCACGTCGAGCGTCGTGGTGCCGAGCGTGGCGCGCGCCCAGATGGCGCCGCGCGGCTCGGCATCCACATGGGGCGACGCGAAGGTGGTGACCTTCTTCAGCTCGAGCTTGTGGCGGCTGAGGAGCGCGTGGCCGTAGTAGCCGACGCCGCGCCGGAAGGTTCGGCAGAACATGAGCTCCATGCCGAGCTCTGTGGCGAGATCGCGCGCGTGGTGGGCGCCCTCGTCCTGATCGGTCTCGGGCGCGTCGAGCTCTTGCAGCGCGATGATGTCGGCGCCGGCGTCCTTGCAGACACTGGTGATGTCCGCGATGGAATCGCCACCGCCGGGTCCGACGCAGCGGTGGACGTTGTACGTCATCACGCGAAACCGCGACAAGGCCGAGTCAAAGTAGAGGAGCGGAACGATGGTTGCAACTCGCCTTCCCACAGCCGCGGCATTCGGCCCGCGCGAGGAGTGAACGAAACCATGGACCCGAAGACGAACGGCGTGCAGAGCAGTAACGACGGCGTGCAAGGCGAAGGCAACTACGACGCGACCCGCCGTTACGACGAAGGCGTGAAGAAATCGATCGAGAAGGGCAACACCGAGGAGCTCGCCGAGAAGGCGAAGAAGGCGCTCGAGGGTCCCGAGGGCGACGAGCTCCGTGAGGCCGACGAGCAGGGCAAGCGCGGCGAGCCCGGCGAGCCCGGTACGCAGGACAAGCACGGCGCGAACAAGGTCGTGTCGAAGTGACCTGACCCGTGGCATCGAAGACGTCTT
>JAXDMI010000143.1:0-10226 GCA_034666145.1 Myxococcales bacterium
TAGCCTGTCGCCCGATGCCCTTTCCCGCACCGGCTGAGCCCGTTCCGGCCACCGCCCTGGCCGACGTCGATGCTGCGATCGAGCGCCTGTACGCGAAGAAGGACGCCTGGCTCGCGGTCTCCATCGCCGACCGCGCGAAGCTGCTCGACCGGTGCATCGAGAGCATCGTCGCGGTCTCCGCGCGCTGGGCGGAGATCGGCGCTCGCATCAAGGGTCTCGAGCCCGACGACGTCCTCGCCGGTGAGGAGTGGGTGGCGGGGGTCATGCCCACGGTCCGCAACGCGCGGCTCCTCGCGGAAGGTCTGCGCGCGGGCGCGGCCAGGAAGCCGCCGCTCCTTCGAACGCGTCCCGACGGACAGGTCGTCGCGCGCGTGCATCCGGCCACGCTCATGGAGCGACTGATGTTCACGGGCGTCACAGCCGACGTGTGGATCGAGAAGGGCAAGGCGCCGACGCAGGGCGCGATCTATCGCGACAAGACGAGCGACAAGAAGAGCGACGAGAAGAGCGACGGCCGCGTCTGTCTCGTGCTGGGAGGGGGCAACGTCTCGTCGATCCCGCCGATGGATGTACTCTACAAGCTATTCGTGGAGAACGAGGTGGTCCTCCTCAAGATGAATCCGGTCAACGAGGCGCTCGGTCCCGTGCTGGAAGACGCGCTGCGGCCGCTCGTCGACGAGGGGGTGCTCGTGGTGGTGAGCGGCGGCGCGGAGGTCGGTGGCCACGCCGCGCAGCACCCGAAGATCGGAGCGCTCCACGTGACCGGCTCCGATCGCACGTACGACGCGATCGTGTGGGGGAAGGACCCGGAGGAGCGCGCGCGACGCAAGCAGACCGGCGCGAAGGTGAACGAGCGATCGTTCACCGCCGAGCTGGGGTGCGTGACGCCGGTGCTCGTCGTTCCCGGGCCGTGGTCGGCTTCGGACATCCGCTTCCAGGCTCGTCACGTCGCCTCGATGGTGACGCAGAACGCGAGCTTCAACTGCAACGCTGCGAAGGTCATCGTCACGGCGCGGGGCTGGCTGCAGCGCGAGGCCTTCCTCGATGCGCTGCACGAAGAGCTCCGCAAGACGCGCGCGCGCAAGGCGTATTACCCGGGCGCCGGCGATCGCCACCGCGCGTTCTTGAAGCATTACCCCGAGGCAATGGTGCTCGGCGCGGTCCCGAGCGACGCGCCCGACGAGGTGGTTCCGTGGACCGCCATTCCCGACGTTCCGTCCGAGGCCGGCGGCTACGCGCTCACCAACGAGGCGTTCTGCGGCGTCGTCGCCGAGGTGACGCTCGATCTGGCCGAGAAGGAGGGCGGCACGCTGCGCGAGCGCGATCACGGCGGTCCGTCGGCGAAGCGGTTCCTCGAGGAGGCGGTCGCCTTCGCGAACGAGCGTTGCTGGGGAACGCTGTCGTGTTGTCTCCTCGTGCATCCCGTCGTCGAAGACGAGCACCCCGAGGAGGTCGCGCGCGCCGTCGCGGCGCTCCGCTACGGCGGCATCGGGGTCAACGTGTGGCCGGGCGTCATCTACGGGCTCGTGACGCCGAGCTGGGGCGCCTATCCCGGGCATCGCGCCGAGGACATCCAGTCCGGGACCGGTGTCGTGCACAATGCATACATGTTCGATCACCCGGAAAAATCCGTGGTGCGGGCGCCGTTCCGCATCCGTCCGACGCCCGCGTGGTTCAGCGACCACAAGAACCTGCGCGAGCTAGGCAAGCGGCTCGTCGCGTTCGAGGCGAAGCCCTCGTGGGGCGCGTTCTTCGGCGTCGTTGGCGCGGCGATCCGCGGCTGAGCGCAGCACGAGGTACAGGAGCGGCCCCACCGAGCCGAGGAGCACGGTGAGGATCGTGAAGGGCCACACGGTCACCTTGCGCGCGCGCGCGTCCTTGATCATCCAGCCCATCACGAGGGAGAGCGCGATGGTGAGATCGACGAGAAGCAGGCCGGCCGACCGGTTCTCGAACGCGATGCGCAGCCACTCCGTGTAACCGTCGCGGATGACCACCTCCGCGGTCAGGGCCGAGAAACCAACGAGGAGAACGGCGGGGACGAATCGTTTGAGGTTCATGAGAGGTATGTGGAGCGAGCGAAGCCTTTCCACCATTACCTCCGAGGTCATGTCTCGCCGTTCCCCTGCACGCTAGCCTGAGACATGGGAAACGCAGGCGCGGTGGGCGAGCTGCTGAGGCACTGGCGGACGGCGCGGGGCAAGAGCCAGCTCGATCTCTCGGTCGATGCCGAGGTCTCGACGCGCCACATCAGCTTCATCGAGAACGGCAAGACCACGCCGAGCCGCGAGATGCTGCTCGTGCTCGCGAGCGCGCTCGACGTGCCGCTTCGCGAGCGCAACACGCTGCTCCTCTCGGGCGGCTTCGCGCCGGTCTATCGCGAGACGTCGTTCGATGCGCCGGAGATGGCGCACGTCCGCGCCGCCATCGACTGCATCCTCGAGCAGACGGAGCCGAACGGCGCGGTGCTCCTCGATCGCGAGTGGCGAGCACTGCGGATGAACCGCACCGTGGTTCGTCTGCTCCAGACGTTCGTCGCCGACCCCTCGTCGATCGCAGAGCTGGGCGCGAACATCATGCTCGGCGTCTTCGAGCGCCGTGCGCTGCGCGACTCCATCGTGAACTTCGAGGAGGTGGCAGGCTCGATGATCGCGCGGCTCCATCGCGAAGCGACCGCCGAAGGGCCCGACGGCGCGGCGAAGCGCCTGCTCGACCGCGTACTCGCGTATCCGGGGCTGCCCAAGAAATTCCACGCCGCCGATCCCGGCGCGCAGCTCGATCTCCTGATCCCGGTGCACCTCCGCAAGGGCGACCTCGAGGTGCGCCTCTTCACGACGCTCACGACGCTGGGCACGCCGCTCGACGTCACGCTCGACGAGCTGCGAATCGAATCCTACTACCCGGCCGACGACACCACGACGAAGTGGCTCCGCTCCTGATCAGCCGCTCTCGAGGCCAGGCTCAGAGGGAGAGCGACAACAAGAGGTCGTTCTGCGGATCGTTGCCCACGACGAAGACATGCTGGCCCACCCGGCGGAAGCCCCAGCGCTCGTAGAAGCGAATGGCGCGCGCGTTCCGCTCCCACACCCCGAGCCAGATCGCGTCGTGACCGTCGTTGCGTGCATCTTCCACGCATCTCGCCATGAGTGCTTCGCCGGCGCCTCGGCCGAGCTGCTCGCGCGAGACGTAGAGGCGCGCGATCTGGATGGGCGCCGTTGCTTCCACGCATGCGGGGGCCGCGCCGCGGTGGAGCATCGCGTAGCCCACGAGCGTGCCGTCGTGCGCGGCGACGAGGTAGCTGGTCGCGGGGTCCGCCAGCTCGGCCGCCTGCTTCTCGATGCCGAACGTCGCGGCGATGAACGCCGCGATGTCTGCGGGATCGTTGTCGGCAAGGAACGTGTCCGAGAAGGTACGCGCGCCCAGCGCGGCGAGCGCGGCAGCATCAGCGGGGAGGCCCGATCGGATCTTCACGCGGCGATGACCACGCCGTCGTCGAGCTTCTCGTCGAGCGCGCGCTTCATCGCGGCGCGTGCTGCGCGGAACGCCTCGCGGCCGGCGTCGAGGCGGAATGGACCCGAGCGCGGCAAACCGTGCAGCACCACCGTGACCATGCCGGGACGGCGCGGCACGTCGAGCTTCGTCCGCCACGCCGACTTCGACGCGATGTGGTGGAAGAGGACGCGCGGCTCGCTCTCGGGCATCCCCGCGAGACCGGGTCGATCGAGGATCCCGCCGTCGAGATACGAACGCCCGCCGATGGCCACGGGATGAAAGAGGAGCGGCACGGCGCACGACGCCTGGATGGCGCCAACGAGATCGCCGCTTTCGAGCACCCGCGTCCGTCGCGACCGCACCTCGAACGCCGAGACGGCGACGGGAATGCGGCAACCGTCGAAGCGCGCGCTCGGGAGCAAACGCTCGAGTCGCTCGCGAAACAGACGACCGCGCAAGAAGCCCGGGCCCACGCCGGGATCCCAGAAATCGCGGCGTTCGAGCTGCAAGAGCTCCCGCGCGAGGTCGGGCGCATCGAGGCCCGCCGCCCATGTTCCGGTGACGAGCGCACCGGCGCTCGACCCCGAGACACGCGAAGGCAGGAGGCCTTCGTCCTCGAGGACCGTGAGAAACCCGGTGTGCGCGAAGAACGAGAAGAACCCCGACGACATCGCGAGCGCGAAGGGGCCCTCGCGGAGGTACGCGCGCAGGCTGCGGGTTTCGAGCGGACGGCTCACGAAGAGCGGCTTTCCCTATCCGGCCTGCGCATCGGCAGGTATCTTAGCCATCCCATGGCGAACCGCACGTTCGCGGTCGGCGACATCCACGGCGATCTCGGCGCCCTCGAAAAGGCCATCTCCAAGATCCCCACGCTCGACGACAAGGACACTGTCGTCTTGATGGGGGATTACCTCGATCGCGGCGCCGAGAGCGCGCAGGTGGTGGAGTTCGTCCGCAAGGAGCTCCCCAAGCGCGTCCCCGGCAAGCTGGTCTGCCTGCGCGGCAATCACGAGGACGGGTGGCTGCGCGTCGCTTCCGGCGGCTGGCCCGAGTTCGTGATTCCCGTGGCCAACGGCTGCCTCGCGACGCTGCGCTCGTATCGCGGTCAACCCTGCAGCGAAGGCGAGATCCCCAACAAGGAGGAGCTCACCACGATGCAGCACGGCGAGTTCCTCCCCGACGACGTCGTCGATTGGATGAACGCCCTCCCCTACTTCTACGAGGACGAGCACGCGATCTACGTGCACGCCGGCCTCGTCGAGAAGGACGGCAAGTGGCAGCACCCGTCCGAGACGGAGAACCCGACGCAGCTCTTGTGGGTACGCACGATGCGCTTCTTCGAGGGCTATCGCGGAAAGCGCGTCGTCTGCGGGCACACCGCGACGGAGAACCTCCCGCCGGAGCTCTCGAGCTTCACGCCCGAGGATCCGCTCGACATGTGGGTCGGTGAGAACGTCGTGGTCATCGATACGGGTTGCGGCAAGGGCGGGTTCCTGACCGTCCTCGAGCTTCCCGCGATGAAGGTGTACGAGTCGCGCTGATGTCTTTTCCGGTGCGCCCGGTGCGCCAGGTGCGCCGGCGCGCCACGCGCGACAGACGCGCGTGAGGGCGCGCGTCGAGTCGTCGCTCGGTGCGCAGGTCATCGCGCGAACCCCGCTCTTCTATCGCGACGGCGCGCATCCCGCTCTCGATCGTCCGTCGCACGTGCGCGCGGGCTCGGCGCTCGCGCGCATCGACGCGCAGACGCTCGCCGTCGTGCAGGACGACGCGAGCTTCGTGGCCATCGTGAAGGGCGTCGGAACCCAGGAGCTCGTCGTGCACGACGTCGCGCTGCCGTCGGCCGACGGCGTGCGGCAGTTCGACGACGCGCGCGGCAACAAGAAGGCGAAGCTCGATCTCGAAGCGTGCCTCGCGCTCGACGGCGGCGCGTTGCTGATCGCGTTCGGCTCGGGCTCGAGCGCGGCGCGCGAACGCGTCGTGCTGATCGACGACCCCGCCGGCAGCGCGCCGCGCGTGGTCGTCGTCGAGGCGTCTGCGCTCTATGCAGCGCTGCGATCCGAGCCCATTTTCTGCGGGTCCGAGCTCAACGTCGAAGGAGCGGCGCTCGTTCGTGACGACGTGGGCGACGACGTGATCCTCCTGCAGCGCGGCAACGGCGCACCATGCGATGGGCTTCATCCCGTGGATGCCAGTGCGCGCATCGGTCGCGAGCTCCTCGTCGGCTACCTGCGAGCGCTCGCGCGTGGAGAGAGCGCCGCGTGCCCGTCGCTGCGCGGGATCGTCGCGTGGGATCTCGGCGACGTGAACGGCACGAGGCTCACGTTCACCGACGCGGTCGCAACGCGCGGGCGATGGACCGCGTTCCTCGCATGCGCCGAGGACAGCCCCGATGCGACGCGCGACGGACCGGTGGCAGGCGTGGTCATCGGGCGTCTCGACGATCGCGAGCGCGTCGCCGAGGTGGGCGTGATCCTGGACGAGCGTGGCGAGCCGCTGCTCGACAAGGCCGAGGGCATCACGCTCGACGACCACGACCCCCGGCGCGCCTGGCTCGTGATCGATCGCGACGACGCAACGCGACCTGCCGAGCTCCTCGAGCTGAGGCTCGGTGAGCGGTGGACGACCGATGGCTGAACCGACCGTCGACGGCGGCGCCGGCGAGACAGGCGAAGTCGCGAAACAGCCGTTTCCGCGGACGTTCTACTACGCGAACGGCATCGAGCTCCTCGAGCGCCTCGCGCACTACGGCGTCTACGTCGGCCTCGCGCTCTATCTCTCGAACGTCGTGAAGATGACCGATCCCGAGGTCGGCATCGTGCTCGGCAACTTCCGCTTCGTCGGCTCGATGGCGCCGATCCCGTGCGGCGCGATCGCCGATCGGATCACCTTCAAGCGCTCACTCATCATCGCATTCGTCGGGTACGCACTCGGCTACTCCTGCCTGCTGCTCTTTCCCGCCAAGCTTCCGGTCATCCTGTCGCTTGCGCTCATCGCGGTGTCGGGCGGCTTCTTGAAGCCGGTCATCACCGGCACCGTGGTGCGCACCAGCCCGCCAGGCCGCGAGGCGGAGGGCTTCGGCATCTTCTACCGGATGGTGAACTCGGGGAGCGTCGTCGGAAAGTCGCTCGCGTATCTCGTCCGCCGGTTCATCGCGCTGCGCTTCGTGGCAGCCACGTCGGTCGCGGCGAGCCTCGCGGCGCTCGCGCTCGCGGTCTTCGCGTACACCGAGCCGGAGGACGCAGCCTCGAAGACGAAGGGCCCCGGCCTCGCTGTCGTGCTGCGCGGCTACTGGACCGCGCTGCGCAACGTGCGCTTCGCAGCCTTCCTCGTGGTGTTCGCCGGCTTCTACTTCATGGCCGAGCAGTTCTACTTCACGTTCCCGCAGTACGTGACGCGCCACATCGACAAGAAGGCGCCGCTCGAGATCATCACGCTGATCAACCCCGCGCTCATCGCGGTGTTCCAGGGTGTCGTGATCCGCGTCGTCAAGGGGCTGCGCCCGGTGACGGCCATGACAGTCGGCGTGATCATCGCGTCGTGCTCGATGCTCGTGATGGGCTCATTCCAGACGCTCGCCGGCGCGTGCCTGTCCGGCGCCATCTTCGCATTCGCGGAGATGACGTTCTCGCACCGCTTCTATGCGCACATCGCGAGCTTCGCGCCGAAGGGCAAGGCCGGCATGTACATGGGCCTCGCGTTCGTGCCGTTCGCGATCGGCGCGTGGATCGGCGGGCAGGCGTCGGGCTTCCTCGTCGCGAAGTATCTCCCGAAGGAGGGAGCTCGCGACCCGTTCGCGATCTGGTCGATCTACGCCGGGCTCGGCCTGGTCTGCGCGTTCTTGATGTTCGTCTACGGCGTGCTCACGAGAGACAAAACGACGAAAGGGAGAACGGCCGAAGCCATTCTCCCTTCCGAGCATTCAGACGAAGTCTGACGTTACGCGATCACTTCGGGGGCTCGGGCGGGGTGTCGTCCGACTGAACGCAACCCGAGAGGTCGAAGAACATGAACTCGAGCGCCTTCTGCTGCGCCGAGAGTCCGCCCGGTGCCGGGCAGCCGTTGGGGAACGAGCCGCCGCCCGCGCTGATGCCCATGAGGTGGAGGTCCGAGTAGACCGCGCGACCGCACTGATCCTCGGGCGCCGCCGCCGTCGGAGCGTTGAACGAGAAGTAGCGGACCGTCTGGTCGTCCTTCTTGATCCAGCTCTGCGCCGGCGCGTTGACGTTCGAGAGCGAGTCGGTGACGTCGGTGAGCTGGATGGTGCCCTTGGTCGGCGACGCGTTCACGTTGACGAGCCAGTCGGCGAACGAAGCGCCCTTCGGGAAGGTCTGGTCGACCTGGTACGCGCCGGAGCCGCCGCCCTGCGACTGCCAGTTGGCGACGTTCTTCCAGTCGTCCTGCGGCGAGTTCTTGAACCACGTGTAGTGGAAGTGCGTCGCGAAGATCTTGCCGCCGAGGTTGGCATAGTCCCACATCGCCTGGCGCGCGTTGGACGGGGTGCCTGCCGCACCGACGTTGCCGCCCTTGTTCTGGTTGTTCTCGCTGCACTCGCAGGAAAGCATGACCATGTCGTAGCTCGACATCTTGGTCGTGTCGTTCCAGAGCTCGCCGCCCATCGGGTCGGCTTGGGTGCCGCCTGCGTTAGGGGCGCCCGAGAATGCGCCGAGCTCGCCGTTGAACACGTGGATGTGTCCCGCGGTGCTCGCGCCGGGCACGAACTCCTTGTCGTCGACGCCGATGCCGCGGAGGAGGCACTCGAGCGCGTCGCAACCGCCGGCGGTGACCGCGATGTGCGGCATGTCGCCTTCGCTGCCGTTCTTGGGGAGGCGGAACTCGCGATCCGGGACCGCGTTCGCTTCGCACTTCTTGGTGACGTCGAACTTGAGCGTGCGGCGCCACTTGCCGACCTGGATGACGATCGGGACGTTCTTGTCGACCGGCACGTCCTTCAGCTCGAACTCACCCTTGGTGTTGGTGAGCGCGCTGACCATCGGGCTGAGCGCAACGCTCGCGCACGTCTGGCACTGCACACCCTCGGGGATCGGCGGGAGCTCGGCGTCGCCGTTCGGGCCGCCGGGGATGTAGACCATGACGTTGTAGAGCGCGTTCGCTCCGGCCGGGTCGTAGACCTTGCCCGTGATGGTGGTGGTGACCGAGGGGTCGTCGCACACCTGACGCTTGCACGCGAGGCCCTGGCAGGGCACCGCTCCGGGAGTGAACCCGACGCTCGCTTCGAAACCTGCGTCCAACGTGTTGTCCGGCGGGGTGAAGCCGCTGCGCTTCACCGGGGTGCTGCAGGCCGCGATGGCCACCGCGACCAGAGCGGCTCCGGCGGCCACGAGGCCGAGGGGCGCGAAGGTTGTCAGACGCGAGCGATTGAGCATGAGAGGCTCACTCCTTCTAAACGTTCCAAAAAAACGAGAGAACTTCCGCAGAGATGCGACGACTCGATCCGACGCGGCGACCCGGAGAGAGACTTGCCGGGCCCCGTTGAGGAGGGGTACGACGTATCTGGATCAGACCCACACCACCCGACGGGGACCCTGAAATGACCTGGGATCGGTCTTCGCGCAAATTTTTTCTTCGTCTGGGTCGAAGAGAGTTCGGCGCGGTCATCGCCGTGGCTCTCGCGACCCGTCGCGCGCATGCCGACGAAGAGGCCGAACCCAGCGAAGATCTGAGGAATTTGCGGCTCGTCGATGCGACGGAAGGAGGGCGTCGCTTCGTGCTGCTCGTACCCCGCTATCTGGAGCCGGGTCGAACGCTACCCCTCGCGGTCCTCCTCCATGGACTCGGAGAGACGAGCAACGAGCGGCTCGGCGCCTACGCCTGGCTGGAGAAATATGGGCTCGGGAGCGCCTGGCAGCGCATGAAACGCGCGCCCATCGAGCGGACGAGCGCCCGCGGCGAATGGACCGACGCGCGCCTCGCCGAGGTGAACGCCGAGCTCGCGGCTCGACCCTTCCGCGGGATGGCCCTCGCCTGCCCGTTCATGCCCAATCCGTCGAGCGCCGCCGAGCTCGACGCGTATGCGCGTTGGATCGAGCAGTCGCTCCTGCCGCGCGTACGTAAGGAGGCGCCGGTCAGCACCGATGCCGCCCAGACGTATCTCTGCGGCGTATCGCTCGGCGGTTACGTCTCGCTCGAGGTCCTCACGCGGCTCCCTCGTCTCTTCGGCGCGTGGGCGGGCGTGCAGACCGCCATCGGCACGTTCGCGGCGCCCGGCTATGCGGAGAAGATCGCCAAGGGGTGGAACGGCGTCCCGCATCCGATGATGCTCCTCACGAGCACGCAGGATCACTGGAAGGCGTCGAGCGAGGCGCTCGCTGCGGCGTTCAAGGCGAAGAGCCTCGCGACAACGTACCGCGTCGTCCCGGGTCCGCACGATCAACCATGGCTTCGCGAGGCCGGGACGATCGAAGCGCTCCTGTGGCTCGATCGCATCGGCTACGGACCCGCTGCGACATCGCGCTGACACCACGCGCGCATCACGCCGACACGGAAAAATAGGCGCGGATAGCTGTCCGCTACGGCAGACGAAACGACGGGCCGAGCCCCGTCGATGCTGGGGTCGGAGCGCGGACGGGTCTAGTTTCCGGCCGCCCCAATGGAGGAAACCATGAACGCCATGAACGCCATGAACCAGATGCCGATGATGAACGGTCCGATGATGAACGGAATGCCGATGATGAACGGCATGATGGGCAGCTCGAGCAGCATGCCGATGATGAACG
>JAXDMI010000144.1:0-17295 GCA_034666145.1 Myxococcales bacterium
GTCGCCGCCGTCCAGGACACGTTCCCGGATCGCCTCGCCGAGCTGAGGGAGAATCCCCTTCTCGCGAAGGTCCAGGAGCAGATCGGCGGCACGGAGAAGATCGTCGACGGCATCAAGCACTACGGCGGCGATGCCATCTCGGCGGCCTCGGCGATCGGCCACTTCTTCGTCTACGTGCTGATCGGCTTCATCCTCGCGCTGGTGTTCGTGCTCGAGAGAGACGAGCTGCGCGAGTTCTGGGAGCGCGTCGATCGGCGGTCGATCGGAGGAACGCTGGGTCGCTGGCTCGGGCACGTCGCCGACTCGACCATCGTGACGGTGCAGCTCCAGTTCGTGGTCGCTGCGTTCAACACCATCACCACGTTGCCGTTGCTGCTGATCCTCGGCGTGCCGCACGTGGGCGCGCTGATGCTGCTCGTGTTCACGTCGGCGTTCGTGCCGGTGATCGGCAACATCGTGTCCGGCGCCGTCCTCTGTCTGTTCGCGTTCCAAGCGAAGGGCTGGCTCGGCGTCGGGATCTTCGTGGGGCTCACGTTCGTCCTGCACAAGGTCGAGTCGTATTACTTGAGCCCGCGGCTCACCTCGCGACACGTGAAAATCCCCGGATTTTTGTTGATCGTGAGCCTTCTTCTCTGCGAGCACTTGTTCGGGTTCACCGGTCTCTTCTTGTCGTTCCCGATCCTCTTCGTCGCGGGGCGCATCCGCGGTGAGTTCCTCGAGGAGGACGCGGTGGTGTCGAGCACGACGTCGCCGCTGATGCTGAGCGACAGTCCCGATCAGCTGCCCGGCCATCACCACGACGACTACGGCGACGCGGAGAAGCCGACCGGCTTCGAGCTCGAACGCGCTCACATCCCGCTCGACAGCGTGCGGCCACCCGCGCCCAGCGACGCACCGCCGCCGAAGCCGAAGGAGCCGGCGAAGCCGGCCGTGAAGGACGTGAAGGAACCGACGAAGACCGCGTGATCAGGCGGGGCGAACGAGCGCCGCCTTGATCCGGTCGTCGACGACGCGTGCGGCGTCGGCGACGGGAACGAGCTCCGCCTTCTTGGGATCGGTCTCGGTGCGCGGCTTCAGCTCGACGTTGCCGTTGGCGAGCGACTTCGCGCCGATGGTGATGCGCAGCGGGAGGCCGAGGAGATCGGCATCCTTGAACTTCACGCCGGGGCGCTCGTCGCGATCGTCCCAGAGGACGTCGACGCCGCGCGCGCGGAGATCGTCGTAGAGCTTCTGCGCTTCGGTGGCGACGTTGTCTTCCTTGCCGAGCGTGACGAGGTGCACCTGATACGGCGCCACGGCCATCGGCCACTTGATGCCGTTCTCGTCGTGGTTCTGCTCGATGGTGGTCGCGACGAGGCGCGACACGCCGATGCCGTAGCAGCCCATGACGATGGCCTTCTTCTCCTGCTTCTCGTCGGAGTACTGCGCGCCCATCGTCTCCGAGTAGCGCGTGCCGAGGATGAAGATGTGACCGCCCTCGATGCCGCGATACGTCTTCAGCTTGCCGCCTTCGCAATTCGGGCAGCCGTCGCCGGTGGTGGCGAGGCGGATGTCCGCGACCTCGCCCTGGAAGTCGCGACCCATGTTCACGCCGGTGAAGTGATGATCGGTCTCGTTCGCGCCCGTCGCGGCGTTCTTGACGAGCGCGGCGGTGCGATCGATGACGATCTTGCCCTTGAACCCCACCGGGCCTGCGAAGCCGACGGCGGCGCCGGTCGCCTTCTGCACGTCCGCGTCGGAGGCCATGAAGACCTCGTCGACGCCGAGCGCGCGCGCGAGACGGATCTCGTTGAGGTCGTGATCGCCACGCACGACCGCGAGCACGAGCTCCTTGTTCGCGAGGTACACGAGCGACTTGAGGAAGCTGCGCTTGCCGAGGCCGAGGAACTTCGACACCTCCTCGATGGTGCCGACCTTGGGCGTGTGGACCTTCTTCTTCTCCTCTTCGTTCGTGGCAGCCGCCGCGGCGGGCGCGAAGACCTTCACGGTCGCGATCTCGACGTTCGCTGCGTAGTCGCACGTGTCGCACGCGACGATGGCGTCTTCGCCGGAGTCGGCGAGGACCTGGAACTCGGCGCTGGTCGACCCGCCGATGGCGCCGGGATCGGCGGCCACCATGCGATACGTGAGGCCCATGCGATCGAACACGGCGCAATACGCCTTCCGCATGCTCTCGTAGCTGCCGCGCGCCGCCTCTTCGCTGACGTCGAAGGAGTAGGCGTCCTTCATGATGAACTCGCGCGTCCGGAGGAGACCGCCGCGGGGGCGCGGCTCGTCACGGAACTTGGTCTGCACCTGGTAGAGGTTCATCGGCAGGTCGCGCCAGCTCTTGATCTCGCGACGCGCGATGTCGGTGACGATCTCTTCGTGCGTGGGGCCGAGATGGAACTCGCCGCCCTTGCGATCCTTCAGGCGGAACAGCGTGTCGCCGTACAGGTCCCAGCGCCCCGTCTCCTTGAAGAACTCCGCCGGGAGGAGCGCCGGCATCAGGATCTCCTGCGCGCCCGCGCGGTTCATCTCCTCGCGGACGATGCCCTCGATCTTCCGCAGCACGCGCAGGCCGAGCGGGAGAAAATCGTACATGCCCGCGCCGACCTTGCGGATGTAGCCGCCACGGACGAGCAGCTTGTGGCTCGCGTTCGCGGCGTCGGCGGGAGCTTCCTTGACGGTGGGAATGAGTGCGCGGGAATAGAGCATGCGATCGGGCAGAGGATTAGCACACCTCTTGCCTCGCGAGTCGCGGCCCGGGTATCCAGAGCGGGCCCTTTCCGGCCTTCTTGCGCAGCTTGTCGATCGCGCCGTGGACGCGCGGATTGCCGAGGATCCGCGCGATGACGCGATCCTTGAGCGGCGCCTCGAGGATGCCGAGCCCCACGAGGATGGTCAGCACGCCCTGCCCGGGGAGCACCAACATCGCGATGCCCAGGATGATCAAGGTCACGCCGAGCGTGATCCGGAGCACCTTCACCGCGAGCGAGGACGGCGGGCGGGCCCGAGTGAAGTAATCGTCCGGCACCTTCACGAGGAAGATGGGGACCGCCACGATCGACCCCAGGAACATGCCGACGCTCACGATCCCGGCGGCGATCTCGATCGAATGTGTCAGGCCGTGCATCGAGCACGTGCGCTGCAAACGTTGCGCCGCGGAGCCGCAGCTCAGCCGCCGAAGATCTCGCGCGCCATCAAGCTCGGAGGCACGGTCGCGCGAATGAGGACGTCGGTGTGGAACTTCTTCAGCGAGAACTTCGCGCCTTCACGCTGGCGATAGCGCTCCCGCATCTTGAAGATCATCTGCCGGCCCGTCAGGTACGCGAGCGGCTGCGTGGGGCTCATCGTGTAGCGCTTCACCTCGGAGAGGGCGAGTTGACGCTCGAGATGCACGTCGTCGGTGAGCATCTTCACGGCCTGGTCGAAGGTCATGTCCGAGACATGAAGCCCCACGTCGATCACGATGCGCGCCGCGCGAACGAGCGTCCACTCGAGCTGCATGAGCCGCTCCTCGTCCGTGTAGTAGCCGAGCTCGGCCATGAGCTCCTCGGAGTAGAGCGCCCAGCCCTCCGAGAAAATGGCGTGATCGAGCGCTTTACGGACGAGTGACGGATTGCGACGTGCGAACGAGAGCTGGAGGTGGTGACCGGGATACGCCTCGTGCACTGCGGTATCGACGAGGTCGCCGTGATCGTTCTCGCGGAGCATCTCCTCCTGCTTCGCCTTGGAGAGCGCCTTGTCGATCGGCGTGACGAAGAAGAAGCCCTTGGTGGTCGCGTCGAAGGGCGGCGGCTGATCGTACGCGGCGGTGATGGTGCTGCGGAGGAACGGCGGCGTGTCGATGACGTCGAGATCGTCACCGGGCGGGAACTCGACGGCGTCCTTCTGCTGGAGGTAGGTGCGCGCGCGCTGCACCTCGGTGCGGTAGGCGTCGAGCAGACCATCCGCGGTGGGATGATTGGCCTTGATACGCGCCACCACCTCGGGCCAGCCCTTCGCCTTCGGGTCGATGCGCTTCGCGACCTCGGTCATCTGCGTGTTCGTCTCGGCGAACAGCTTCTTGCCCATGGCGAGGAGGTCCTCGGGGCTCTCCTCGAGGAAGTAGTCGTTCTGGAGGAGGAAGCCGAAGAGCTCACGGCCCGCGGAGAAGCGACCGTTCGAACGCGGCAGCACCTCCTTCTGCAGGACCTTCTTGTAGTCCTCGTACGCCGCTTCCGAGGTCTTCAGCGCAGCCTCGACACGTGCCGTCTCGCCGGGGAGGGACGCGATGAGGAACGGACGCTGCGCTTCGAGGAACGACTTCGCGGACGACGCGCGATCGATCCCGACCTCGGTCCACACGCGCGGCGGGTTGAGGAGGTTCGTCTTTGCGGCCTCGACGATCTTCGGGATCTTCTCGAGGCGCGCGACCACGTTCCGCGCGCGGTCGGCGGCGGGCGCGTAGTCGCGTGCGGTCATGAAGAAGATGGCGTTGAGCGGCGACGCGTAGATGTCGGGCTGCCTCTGGAGCGGCCGCTGCACGCGCTTCGTGCGGATGTCGACCTCGAGCGCCCCGATGAGCATCGTGAGATCGGTGCGGCCCGCGGGGCTCAGCTTCGGCGTCTTGAAGCGCTCCTTGAGGGACCTCTGCATCGCCTCTTCGCGATCGACGGCCTTGTCGAAGCCGGCCACGGTGCGATCGTCGAGCTCGGCGTCGTTCTTGTGGAGGCCGAGCGCGGTCGCGGACTCGGGCGAGATCTCGACGAGGAGATCGAGGTACTCCTGCCCCGCTCTCTGGACGGCAGCGTCGTCGGGGTCACTCGGCGGCGGAGGAACAGCCGGCTTGCGATCGGCCGAGAGGTCGATGAGCCCCTTCGGCGGCGGAGGCGGCGCCACCGAGTGCGAACCGTCGGCGGCCGGAGCGCAGGCAATCGCCGGAGCGACGAGGCCGAGGAGGAGGAAGAGCGAAGAGAGAGGAGAGAAACACGAACGACGCGTGCTGTTCACTGTGCGCGCACCCTAGCCCTTCGCGATTCGCTCGTCGATCGACGACTGGAACGTTTTCAGAAGAGATCGCGTCGGCTCACTCGCGCTTGCACGCCGCGGCGGAATGACCCGCCGGTCACATCACCGGAACTGCAAGTGTGACGGTCGGCGTCTCGATCTGGCAGTTCTCGGCGGAGCAGACGCTCATCTTGTACGTGCCCGAGACACGCGCTTCGCCGGCGGCGGTCGGCTTGAAGCGAACCGTCAGGGTGGCCGCCTTCTCGCCGTCGTCGCGGAAGTCGCCGGTCGCGCGCGAGAACGTGTTCGCGTCGGCGCTGCCGAGGAACTGCACGCCCGGCGCGGCCGCGGCGATGAACTTGTACGGGTACTCTTTGTTCACGTGGTAGTCGCCCGCCGCCGTGATGTGCAGCGTCATCGTGCACGGGGTGTCGACGCGACAGCCCGGGGAGGCGGCGTCGAGGACGAAGTTCTTGCCGGAGAGGCGCGAGGACGCGGGCTTGAGCGCGACCGGTGGGGCGGTGGTGGCAGTGGTGCCGGAGGCGGCGGTCGTCGTGGTGACGCCCTTCGCGCTCGGCGCGGGTTTCGCGGGCGCGGACGCGGACGCGGGCGCGGGCGCGGAGGCGGACGCGGACGCGAGCGCGGACGCGGACGGTGCGACAGGCGTGCCCGTGATGGCGATGGTGGGGGCTTCCGTCGGGACGGCGACGGCGCTCGCGGTCGGCGCGGTCGAGGTGTCGGGCTTCGAGCAGGCCGTGAGGAGGGTCACCAGGAGCGCCGCTGCGTGTAGTCTGCACATTGTCATGGCGTCCTCTTCAGACCGGAGTCCCTAGCACTGCGCCGAGCGTCTCGCGAAGGTAGCGGACGGCGAGCCCCACCGTGCGCTCGGTGGAGTCGGGCTTGTCGCGGAGCGGTGGCGCCACCTCCATGATGTCGCCGCCCAGCATGCCGACCTCGGCACCGATGCGCCGGATCAACGTGACGAGGAAGTCGGGCTCGAGGCCCGCGGGCTCGGGGGTGCCGGTGGCATCGGCATGGAGGCTGTCGGTGCCGTCGATGTCGTTCGAGAAGTAGACCGAGGCGATGCGCCGCTCCTTCAAGTGCGCGAGCAGCGCATCGAGGGCGGCCTCGGGATCGCGAAGCACCTCCTCCGCCCAGAACTGACGCACGCCGAGGGTGCTCTCCCAGTGCTGGCGATCGCGACGCGATGCCCGCGTGCCGACCTGAACGAGACGTCCATCGCGACCGAGCAGCTCGTTCGCATGCCACGACCACGTCGCAAAGCAATACTTGATGCCGAGGCGCTCCTCGAGGAGATCGGTGTGCGCGTCGGGTTGCACGATGCCCCAACGATCCTTGCGCGCGCGAGAGAGCGCCGAGGCGACGGGCCAGGCCGTCGAGTGATCGCCGCCGAGCACGATCGGCGCGATGCCGGGGTTCAGCGTGAACACGAGATCGAGCGCGCGCTCCGCGATGGAGAGCGGCGAAACGGGCAACCGACGGCGTACGTCGGGCGGTACGTTCGGGTAAATGGCGACACGCGAGGCCTCTTTTTGCGGCTCCGCGAGCATGTCGTCGTGGAGGAGCTGCGGCACGACGAAGACGTCGCCGATGTCGACCACGCCCAGCGACGCCGCGCGCGTCGGCCAATCGCCGACCTCTTCGAGGAGGCGCGTGCGGATGGCCTGCGGTCCGAGGTTCGCGCCGCGACGGAAGCCCGCGCCGACGTCCGACGGGATGCCGAGCACGAACGCGCGCGCGCTGGGGATGCCGGCGAGCGCGGCGCGGAAGCGATCGTCGACCTCGGCGTCGGTCTTCGCGCCGTAGAGCTGCCGCTGCAGGGCGAGCTGCGCGTCGCGTCCGGTCGAGACGAGGTACAGGCCGCCGGCGGCGGGCCTGAGGAGGAGGGCGAGCTCTTCGAGCGGCGTCACGGCGAGAAAGGTACCATGGCGCGCGATGCTGGCTCTGGCGCTCGAACGCGTGACGAAGGCGTTCGGCGGGCGCGCCGTGATCCGTGAGACCACGCTCGAGATCGCGAAGGGCGAGCGGCTCGCGCTGATCGGCCCGAGCGGCTGCGGAAAGTCGACGCTGCTGCGCATGATCCTCGGCCTGGTCGTGCCCGACAGCGGCACGGTGAAGGTCGGCGACGTGACGGTGACTGCGGCGACGGCGCGCTCGGTGCGGCGCCGCGTCGGATACGTGATCCAGGACGGAGGCCTCTTCCCGCATCTCACCGCCGAAGAGAACGTGACGCTCGTGGCGCGGCTCAACGGCGCCGGCGGTCACGGCGGTGAGAGCGCCGGCAGCAGCACGACGAAGCTCCGTGCGCGCGTGAAGGAGCTCGCCGAGCTCGCGCGCATGCCGGAGGCGCTCCTCTCGCGCTATCCGTTCGCGCTGTCCGGTGGCGAACGACAGCGCGTCGGGCTGATGCGCGCGCTCATGCTCGATCCCGACGTGCTCCTCCTCGACGAGCCGCTCGGTGCGCTCGACCCCATCGTGCGCGCACGGCTCCAGGAGGATCTGCGCGACGCGTTCCGGAAGCTCGGGAAGAGCGTGCTCGTCGTGACGCACGACATGGCGGAGGCGGCGTATCTCGCGGACGCCATCGCGGTGATGAGCGACGGCCAGATCTTGCAGCGCGGCACGATGAAGGACCTCGTCGAGGCGCCGGCGCATCCGTTCGTCGCAGAGTTCGTGGGCGCGCAGCGGACGCTGGCGGAGGCGCTCCGATGAAGCGCGCTCTGCTCACTGCGTTGGGCGCGCTGGTCGCGCTGCTGGTGCTGCTCGTGTCGCGCGAGGCGGCGGCGGATGCGAAGCCGATACGCGTTGGCTCGAAGCGCTTCGTCGAGTCGTACATCCTCGCGGAGGCGACGACGCAGCTGCTGCGGGCCGAGGGCGTCGCGGCGGAGCACGATCAAGGGCTCGGCGGAACGGCGGTGGTGTTCCGTGCCATCGAGGACGGCTCGATCGACGTCTACCCCGAGTACACAGGCACGCTCGCGGAGACGGTCGTGAAGACGAACGGCGCGGCGGATCTCGAGGCGCTACGGGCCGCGCTCGCGCCGAAGGGCCTCGCGGTGTCGGATCCGCTGGGCTTCGAGAACACGTATGCGCTCGCGGTGAGCAAGACGGCGGCGAAGAAGCTCGGCCTCGCGAAGATCTCGGACCTGATCGCGCATCCCGAGCTGCGCGTCGCGCTCAGCCACGAGTTCGTGGGCCGTCGCGACGGATGGCCGGGCCTCCAGGAGCGCTATGGCTTTCGCTTCGCCGCGCCGCCGAAGGCCATCGATCATGCGCTCGCCTACGAGGCGATCGCGCACGGCGAGGCCGACCTCGTGGACGTTTACACGACCGACGCCAAGATCGCGCGCTTCGACCTGGTGGTGCTGGAGGACGATCGCCGCTTCTTCCCGCCGTACGACGCGGTGCTCGTGTATCGCGCGGATCTGCCGACGCGAGCACCGGCGTTCGCGAAGGTGCTCGCGCGCTTGCGGAGCTCGATCGACGCGACCGCAATGCAGAAGATGAATGCGCGAGCCGATCTCGACGGCGTGCCGTTCGCGCGCGTGGCGGCGGACTTCCTCGGCAACGGCGGCACCAGCACGAACAGCGCGAACGGCGCTGCCCGTGGCAGCGAGCGCGTGGGGATCGTGGCCGGGACGCTGCAGGTGATCCGCCAGCACGGGCCGCGGCATCTCATGCTGGTGGTGGTGTCCTTGGCGATGTCGATCGTGGTGGGCGTGCCGCTGGGCATCCTCGCGTATGCGCGGCGCCGCATCGGCGTTGCGGTGCTGGGCATCGCAGGCGTCGTGCAGACCATCCCTTCCCTCGCGCTGTTCTGCTTCTTCATCCCACTGCTGGGGATCGGTCCGGTGCCGGCGCTCGCGGCGCTCTTCCTCTATGGGCTCTTGCCCATCGTGCGAAACACGCATGCGGGCCTGGTCTCGATCCCGGCGGATCTCCGCGAGGCGGCGGTGGCGATCGGCCTGTCGCCGCTGGAGCGGCTGCGCCATGTGGAGCTGCCGCTCGCCTCGCGAACCATCCTCGCGGGGATCAAGACGAGCGCGGTGGTCGCGGTGGGCAGCGCCACCATCGCCGCGTTCATCGGCGCGGGCGGCTTCGGCGAGCCGATCAGCACGGGCCTCTCGCTGAACGACGTATCGACCATCTTGGAAGGGGCGATTCCTGCAGCAGGCCTCGCGCTGCTGGTGGAGGCGCTGTTCGCGGTCATCGAACGAGCGGTGGTCCCGCGAGGCCTGAGGGAGGCGCGGTAGGGGTACGAGATAGCGCCCTCGGCGCCGCGATCACGCGGTAGCGCGCACGCGCATCTCGCCCGACGCGACGCGCGTGATGGTGCCGTCGGCGGCGCGGACCAGGAGGCGGCCGTCCAGATCGATGCCCGCCGCCATGCCGCGCAGGTCGCCCGGGCTGCCGTCGTCGGCGACGCTCTCGACGTGCTTGCCGGCGAGCGCATCATGACGCGTGAGCCGCGCATGCACGAGGCCGAGGCCCTTGTGCGCCACGTGCTCCACATCACGATCCAGCTGTGCCAGAACGTCGGCCAGGACCTCCGCGCGATCGAGCTCGCCCGCGCCGGCAGCGCCACGCGCGTCGCGTTCCAGCGCGATCGACGTCGCGAAGGCCGCGACCTCCTCCGGCAGCGCGCGCGTGAGCACGTTGATGCCGATCCCCACCACCACGTACTCGACCTTCGCGCCCGAGAGCGCCGACTCGACCAGCACGCCCGCGACCTTGCGCAGCACGCCGTCGCGCGGGCTTCGCACCAGCACGTCGTTCGGCCACTTCACGACCACGTCGGCGTCCGACCCCGGCGCTCCGCCGAGCGCTCGTGCCACCGCGTCGCGCACCGCGAGACCACACACCAGCGACACCGGCGGAACACGCGACGGCGCGCAACGAAGCCGGAGCAGCACCGAGAAGAGCAGGTTCTCTCCGCGTGGCGACAGCCACGCACGACCTTGCCGGCCGCGACCACTCGTCTGCGACTCCGCGATCCACACCGCGCCGTGTGGAGCGCCGTCACGTGCTCCATGCTTAGCGTCGTCGTTCGTCGACGTCGTCTCGTCGGCGATGACCAACGGCACACCGAGGCGAGAGCCGCGAGCCGCGATCGCCTCCGCAGCACGCGCGAGATCCGGCGACGCTCGCCGAGCGATCATTCCATCATCCGACGAAGTCGAGGCCGATGTCCGCCGCCGGCGTCGAGTGCGTGAGCGCGCCGACGCTGATCGCGTCCACGCCTGCGCGCGCCAGCTCCGCGATGCGCTCGAGCGTGATGCCGCCCGATGCCTCGAGCAGCGCACGACCGCGCGTACGACGGACCGCCTCTTCGACGGTGGCCGTATCCATGTTGTCGAGCAGCACGATGTCGGCGCGTGCCGCGAGCGCCTCTTCGAGCTGCTCCAGCGAATCGACCTCGCACTCGATCCGGCTGGTGTGAGGAGCACGCCGCCGAGCCGCCTCGATGGCCTCGCGAACGCCGCCTGCCGCGACGATGTGGTTGTCCTTGATGAGGACCGCCGAACCAAGATCGTTGCGATGGTTGTGACCGCCGCCTCGCCGGACCGCATACCGCTCGAGCAGCCGGAGGCCCGGGGTGGTCTTACGGGTGTCCGTAATGCGGGTGACGCAGCCCTCGGGCACGGCCGCGACATAACGGCGCGTCGCCGTCGAGATGCCGCACATGCGCTGGGTAAAGTTCAGGGCGACGCGCTCGGCCATGAGGATGCTCCGAGCTCGGCCTTCGACCGTCCAGAGGACGGTGCCCGGCTCGACGCTCGCGCCCTCCTCGACCTTGGCCGCGAACCGCAACGCGGGATCCACGAGGGCAAAGACCCTTCCGGCGACCGGAATGCCGCTGGCGACGATCGCCTTCCGCGCCACACCATGCGCCGTCGCGAGCTTGCCCTCGGGCACGCACGACTCGGTGGTGACGTCACCCGCGCCCAGGTCCTCGGCGAGCGCACGCGTGAGCGTGTCGTCGATGAGCGGGAGCGGAAGCTCGAACGCCGGCGCGAATGCCGGCGCCGAGGCGACAGCCGATGACGCAGGCGGAGTGGAGGGCAGCTTGTTCACGCGCGCGCGAAGCTAGCACCTTTCAAGGCTTGCGCGAGGGGCCTGGCTCGCGCCACCATGGCGGCGATGTCCGCCACCCTGCTCGTCGTGGAAGACGACGTCACGGTCGCCGAGACCATCCGTGAGGTCCTCGTCGCCGCGGGATACTCCGTTCCCGAAGTGGTGCCGTCGGGGATGGCCGCGCTCGAGGCCGCAAAGCGCATTCGGCCTGCGCTCGTGCTCATGGACGTCCAGCTCGAGGGACCCCTCGACGGCATCGAGACCGCGTCCCAGCTCCGCGCCGCGACGAACGTCCGCGTCGTCTACCTCACCGGGTCCACCGACGACGCCACGCTGCAGCGCGCGAAGCAGACCGCGCCCCTCGGTTATCTGAAGAAGCCGTTCAATGCGCGCGAGCTCCGCATCGCCGTCGAGATCGCCCTGCACCAGGCGGCGCTCGAGGAAGCGCTCGCCGCGCGCGAGCAGTGGTTCTCCACGACGCTGCAGTCGATCGGCGATGCCGTCCTCACGACCGACGCGGATGATCGCGTCACCTTCCTGAATCGCGCCGCCGAGGCCATCATCAACGTCCGCGCGAGCGAGAGCATCGGCAAGAAGGTCGACGAGGTCGTGCAGCTCGTCGACCCGCGCGGCGCGTCATTGCCCTTCGTGAGGAGCAGCGGACCGCGCTCCGTGTCCGCGCTGCCCCGCGACGCACGTCTCGTGATCGCCTCCGCGGCCGTGCCCGGCGCGGAGCCTGCTCCCACCGCGCACGTCCACATCGAAGGCAGCGTCGCGCCCATTACCCTCGACGTCGGCAACGCGCTCGGCAGCGTCATGGTGTTCCGTGACGTCGGCGAACGTCGCCAGCTGGAGCGCCGACTTGGCATGACCGAGCGTCTCGCCGCGATCGGCACCATGGCGGCGGGGATGCAGCACGAGATCAACAACCCGCTCGCCACTGTCGTCGCCAACGTGCAGTTCGTGCTCGATGCGCTGCGCGACAACGCGAAGGGCCCGTCGAAGGACGAGATCCCGGAGCTCGTCTGCGCGCTCGAGGACGCGAGCGCGGGCGCCGAGCGCGTTCGACGCACCATCGAAGACCTTCGTCACTTCAGCCGTGGCGCCGAGGCCATCGAGATGCCGATCGACGTCACGAGCGCGATCGAGGACGCGCTCCGCATGACCGCGCATGCCGTTCGTCACCATGCCACGGTGCGACGCGAATACGGCAAGACGCCCCGCGTCCGGGCGGAGGAAGGCCAGCTCGCGCGCGTCTTCATGAACCTCCTCATCAACGCCGCGCAGGCGACCGGCGACGGCGGCGCCGAGCAGCACACCATCGTGCTCACCACTCGCACCGATGCCACGGGCCGCGCGGTCGCCGAGGTCACCGACGACGGACCGGGCATCGCACCGGAGATGATCGATCGCATCTTCGATCCGTTCTTCACGACGCCGCTCGAGAACTCCGCGATGGGCCTTGGGCTCGCCGTCTGCCAGAGCATCGTGACGTCACTCGGCGGCGAGATCGACGTCGAGAGCGCGCTCGGCAAGGGCACGACCTTCCGCATCTCGTTGCCGTCGGCCGAGGCGGCAGCGCCGTCGATCGCGCCCGAGCCGCTGCGCGCTGCGGTGCCCATCGCGCCGGCGACCTCGGCGCCGCGACGCGGTCGCGTCCTCGTCATCGACGACGAAGCCGCCATCGGCAAGGCGATCCGCCGCATCCTTGCCACCGACCACGACGTGACGCTCGAGACCGACGCGCGAGCGGCATTCGAGCGCCTCGACCGGGAGAGCTACGACATCATCTTCTGCGACCTCATGATGCCCAACATGAGCGGCATGGACTTCTTCGATCGAGTCTCGGCCCGATCGGCGGACCTCGCGGGACGCATCGTCTTCCTCACCGGCGGCGCGTTCTCTCCGCGCTCCGAGGAGTTCCTGCGCCAGCACCGCAACCGGTGTCTCTCGAAGCCGTTCTCTCGCGAGGCGGTCAACGAGATGGTCCATCGGCTTATCGACGCGCCGCTCGCCTGAGCGCGCGCGGTCGTATCGCGGTCGTCACCACGTCTCGATCCGCCAGCGTCGCTTCTTCGCGATGCGCTCGAGCCGCGGATCGGGGTTGATGACCACCGGCTCACGGACCGCTTCGAGCAGCGGCAGGTCGGTATACGAGTCGCTGTAGAACGTGGACTCTTCGAGCGCGAAGCCGTGCTCCTCCGCGAGGCGCGTCGCGCGCACGATCTTGCCGTCGCCGTAACAGAGCGGCGAGACGAAGCGTCCCGTGAAGATGCCGCGCTCGTCGACCTCGAGCTCGCTCGCGACCACGTGTGGGATCCCGAGCCGCCGCGCGAGCGGATGCGCGGCATACGGCGACGCGCCGGTCACGATGGCGAGCAGATCGCCTTGCTCGCGATGGCGCTCGACCGCGCGACGTCCCAGATCGCACACGTGCGGCTCGACGTAGCGCCGGAACCAGTCGTCGCAGCGCGTGGCCATCGCCATCTCCGACGTGCCTTCGAGCTGGAGCGCCGCCTTCGCCGCCACGGCGGGAGCGTCGATCACCCCGAGCGTGTACTGCGTGACCCAGTAGAGGACGCGCAAGAGATCGCGCCGCGTCGCCTCGCCGATCGCATGCTGGTAGCGCACGTAGAGCGTCCCGGTCTCTCTCCGGATCAACGTGCGATCCATGTCGAACAGAGCGGCGCGGCGAGCGGACATGGCCTACGCCATCTCGTAGCGCATTCAGCGCGTTCGGTCATCGTTCAGTAGACGTGGTAGCCCTTGCCGAGCAGCTCGCTGAAGATGTTGCAGGATGCATGGAATGCGACACTGGCGCCGATGCCTTTGGTGCGCGCGCGCAGCCAGCCGAACACCAGCGACGGGAAGAAGACCGCGAGACGCGCCGGCTCGCGAATGGTGGCGAAGTGACCGAGCGCGAAGATCACGCTCGAGATGATCAGCGCCGGCCCGACGTCTGCGCCGAGGATCCGCACGCGACTGGGGAACGCATCGTCGAGCCGTGACTGGAGATAGCCGCGGTAGAAGGCCTCTTCGGGAAGCGCGATGATCACCAGCTGCCCGAACACCTCGTTGATGGTCTCCCACGCTTGCACGTGCAGACCGAACCGACCGTGCGCGTGCCAGAAGGTGCGCCATCCGAAGAAGAACGGCACGAACGTGACCGCCGCGAAGAGCAGCGCCCACGTCAGCGCCGTCGCCGTGCTGCGACCGAGGCGTCGAGGATCGATGGGACCCGGCAGCACGAGGCCGCCGAGTGCCAGGCCCGAACGCTCCACGCGCGCATCGTCGCCGCGCCACACGAGCGCCCACGTCGCGCCGAGGAAGACGAAGCCCACCGCCGTCGCCACGTAGCGATCGGGCAGGAACGCCGAGGCCACGGTCACGATGCCCGTCACGATCGCGGATGCGATCACGGCCTCGACGAACGCCCGCATGCGACCGTCGGCAATCACCGGCAGAGGATGCGAGCCGCGTAGATCTCGGGGCTGCCCTTGGGGAGGTCCGAGTCCTGCCACGCCACCGTCCACTCGTTCTTGTTCGCGCCGGCCGCGAGGTAGGGGCGCGGGAGCGTGCTGCTCGTGTTGTCGTTCGTGTGGAGGAGCGTGCTCGGCGCGATGACCCCGTCGCGCGAGAGGAACGCCATCTTGAGGCGCCCGCCCTCGTAGTACGAGATCGCGACCTGGCCGTCCTTCACGGCAATCGACGGGCGACCGCCCTTGTCGCTGAACTTCTTGCGCCACTGCACGCGGCCGACGTTGGGATCGATCGCGGCGGCATACGCGCCGCCGCCCTCGCCGTGCCAGACGATGAAGCAGCCCTCGGTGCCGCACGCGATGGAGGGCGCGTCGGCCGGAGCCTTGTCTTCGTTCACGGGCTTGGCGTCGCCGAACTCGCGTGACTCGCGGTTCGCGTCCTTGCTCTCCTCGAGGCCGTTCTTCTCGAGGTCGGCGAGCGGAACGCGCATGCGCATGATGAGGCGCTCGTGCTCGCGCGCGGTGTCCTTCTCGAGGCGGTACGCGACGAGCAAGGTGTTCGCGGCGACGGCGACGCTTGGGTAGCGAACGCGATTGGGCGGGAACTTGGACTTGGGCGGTACGTGGTAGTCGGTGAGCCGCGTCTCGGGACCGATGGTGTCGAGGTCGTTCGAGAGGGCGCGGACGAAGAGGTCGTACTCCTTGTCCTTGTCGCGATCGTCCTGCCACACCACGAAGAAGCCCTTGGGTCCCTTGTCGATCGACGGCCAGAAATCACCGGGCCGCGACGCGCCGATGAAGCGGCTCTGGCCGTTGGTGGGGTCGATGCGGCCGTCGGCATCGAGGAAGCGCGCGCGAACACCCTGCTCGTGGCCGGACTTGTCCCAGTAGAGCAGGACCGTGCGATCCGAGTCGGGGCTCTGCGCGGTGAGCTGCGGGCGCTGCGCGTCCGTCGCCTCGGGCGTGAGATCGCGGATCGGTCCGATGGCCTTGCCGCTGTCGTTGAGGACGACGCCGTAGACGTGATCGTGATCCTTCTGCTCGTGATCGTCGGTCCACGTCACGAGCATGCCCTTCGGCGTTCCGCGAATGGCGGGGCGCACGCCCGGCTTGTCGGTGGCGACGCGCGGACGCGAGAACGCGACCGTCTTGCACGGTCCCGTCGCCTCCTTCGGGTTGGCGATGAAACGGAACTGCTCGCCGTAGACCTTCGCGATGGCCGCGGCTTGCGGGCCCATCGCCGTCGCCTCTTGCAGCTTCGCGAGCGCGCCCGGCGTGTCGGCGCCGGTGAAGCGACGCTGTGCTTCGGCGATGAGCGGCGCCCACTTCGGCTCGTCGATGGCGGGCGCGCTGAGGCCGTTCGTGCCGGAGGGGATCGCGCTCGGCGGCGCCGTGGCCGTCGACTGCACGACCGGCGTGAACACCTGCGGATTCAAGAAGCGGAGCCACACGAAGATGGCGGCGGAGATCGATCCGCCCAGGAACACCGCGCTCACCACCACGCGTAGCGTCGATGCGCGTCGCGGCGGTGCCGGCGTCTCGCGATCGGCAGCGGGCGGCACCTCCTGCGAGGTGCGCTGCACGAGCGGCAGCGCGAGCGAAGCATCGCTTCCCACGCTGCCTGCGCGTCCGTTGACGAGCGCGCCGTCGGAGCCGGGAGAACGCCGTAAACCCGGTGCACCGGGCGGCGGGCGGACGCTCTCGAGCACCTCCGACGAGAGCTCCGCCGTCGCGGCGAGCTCGGGCGAGACGTGGGGCGGATGCTTGCCGGTACCCGCGCTCATGTTGACGTTGGGGAAGCTCGCGCTCGAGGCCGGGCGCTGTCCCCACGACTCGACGAACGCGTCGGCGAGCTCGCGCGCGCTCTGGTAGCGCTTGGCGGGATCGCGCTCGAGGCACTTCTTGAACCACGCATCGAGCGCGGCCGGCAGATCGGCGCGCGCCGCCGACGGCACCGGGATGGGCCCCGTCGCGATCGACGCGAACGTCATCGCGACGCCTTGATCCATGTTCCACACCGGTCGACCGATGAGGCACTCGTAGGCCATGCAGCCGAGCGCCCAGAGATCGGCGCGATGATCGACGTTGCCCTGCCCCTTCACCTGCTCCGGGGACATGTACGCGGGCGTTCCGAAGACGGCGCCTTCACGCGTGAGCCGCTTCGCTGCTTTCTCTTCCGGGTTCACCGGCGCGTAGAACTTGGCGAGACCGAAATCGAGGATCTTGATGACGTCGTCGCCGTCCTCGCCCTTGGTGAGGAAGATGTTCTCGGGCTTGAGGTCGCGATGGACGATGCCGGCGCCGTGCGCCTTCACGAGGCCGCGCGCGGTGTGGACGATCACCTTGATGGTGGTGTCGACGTCGATGATGCGCACGCGTGCCATGCGGTCGTAGAGCGACTCGCCTTCGAGCAGCTCCATGGCGATGAACGGGCGGCCGTCGTCGAGGCGTCCCGAATCGTAGACGTCGACGATGTAGGGGCTCTTCACGCTGGCCGCGGCGCGGGCCTCGCGGAAGAAGCGCTCGATCACGATCGTCGAAGCGGCCAGCTCCGACGCGAGGATCTTCACGGCGACCTTCTTGCCGAGGGAGAGCTGCTCCGCCTCGTAGACCGCCGCCATTCCACCGCGGCCGATCTCGCGAGCGACACGGTATTTGCCGACCAGGAGGGTCCCGACCGGGATCTTCGACTCGTTGGAGGACATCGAGAACGGCCCGAAAAATGCTACGCCGTTTCGCCGGAAAACAT
>JAXDMI010000145.1:0-4688 GCA_034666145.1 Myxococcales bacterium
CCGCTCACGAGCGGCGTCCACCAACCGCGCAAGCCGTCGAGCGTCGCGATGGCATCGAATACGCGCTCGCACGAAGCGCCGAATGCGACGCGCCGCGCGTAGTCGGGGCCGATCACATGACGGATGACGCCGATGCGCCGCTTCCACCCACCGCCGAGTGCGTCGCGTCGTGTCGCGTCGGCCTCACCTTGGTGGCGAAGCACGAGGCGAGCGCCGCGGCCCTCGGGGCGGACCTCGAACGTCACGCGCGTCGTGGTCTCGCCATCCATGCCGCCGTCCCACGACCAGACCATGCGGCGCGGCGGATCGAGCTCGAGGACCTCGCACTGCATCCACCCTCTCCATTGTGCGGTGGGCGCCTCTCGCAGCGTGAACCTGTGACCGACGCGCGGCTCGAAGTCGTTCTGCATCAACCAACGCGCGAGGCGCGCGGGATCGGTGATGGCACGCCACACCGTATCGACGGGCTGATCGAAGACCTCCTCGAGCTCCAGATCGAGCTTCATGACTCCTCGTCGAGCAGCTCGCGGAGGCGACCGAGCTTGCCTCGCCAGAGCTTCGCATAGTGGCTCGTCCAGTCGTGGAGCTCCCGCAACGGCTCCGGATCGAGGCGATAGAGCCGCTGCCGACCTGACTGCCTTCGTCGCACGAGACCGACCTCGAGGAGGACGGCGAGGTGCTGGGACACCGCGGAATAGGAGAGCCCGCCGCGAGCGACGAGGTCGCCCACCGGCACCTCGCCGTGCACGAGGTGATCGAGGATCGCTCGGCGATTGGCATCGGCGACGGCGTGAAACACGTCGGCAGCGGAGGGGGTTCGGCTCACCCGAGCTATCATTACAGCAAATGCTAAAATGTAAAGACGCGCCGCGCAGATCACTCTTCACGCGCGGGTTCGCGGCTGTTAAGGAGAGGCCATGGGCGAGCTCAAGATCGAGGACATCAAGGTCGGTGACGGTGCTGAGGCCACGAGCGGCCAGAAGGTGACCGTCCACTACGTCGGCACGCTGACCAACGGCAGCAAGTTCGACAGCTCGCGCGATCGCGGCAAGGGCTTTCCCTTCGAGCTCGGTCGCGGCCAGGTCATCAAGGGCTGGGACCAGGGCGTCGCCGGCATGAAGATCGGCGGCGTCCGCAAGCTGACCATCCCGCCGGAGCTCGCCTATGGCGATCGCGGCTTCCCGCCGGTCATTCCGCCGGGCTCGACGCTCGTCTTCGAAGTCGAGCTCCTCTCCGTCGGCTGATCGGCGGAACGACGTGAAGGTCAAACGCATCGTCGCCGACATCGCCACGAGCGACGTCGCGGCGGCGAAGCGTTTCTATCAAGACGTGCTCGGCCTCGAGCTCTTGATGGATCACGGCTGGATCGCCACGTATGGCTCGGGCGCGAAGATGAGCGTCCAGATCAGCTTCGCGTCCGAGGGCGGCTCCGGAACGCCGGTGCCCGATCTGTCGATCGAGGTCGACGACGTCGACGAGGCTCTCCGGCGCATGCAGAGCGCAGGCTTCGCGATTGAATACGGCCCCGCCGACGAGCCGTGGGGTGTCCGGCGCTTCTTCGTTCGCGACCCGTTCGGCAAGCTCGTGAACATCCTCGCGCACGCCCACGCCTGAGAGAGCCGCGCGCGAGCGCGCTCACAGCTTCTTCGCGTTCATCGCCGGAGCAACCGGCTGCGCGAACGGCTCGTCGTCATGTCCCGGCACGGCGACGCGCACGCGTGCCTCGCACGCGTCGAGCATCTCGAGCGCCGCGCCTTCGTCGACCCAGTCGAGGTGCGCGTGGACATCGCCGTCGAGCTCCATCACGTCTTGATGGAGGAAGTACCTCGCGCCCGATCGCGCACGGAGCAGCATCGGTCCGGTGTCGTCGTCGCTCGACGTGATCTGGTGCTCACCGGTGCGTGCGAGCCAGCAGAAGAACGTCGTGCCGCGCGTCGCGCCCACGAGACGACCGTTGTCGCGAACGGGCATCGACACGTGAGCAGCGAGCGCGTCGGGACGCACCACGCAGACCTGCGCGGCGCCGCTCGGGACCATGCCGAGCTCCTCGTTCATCGCGGCGGACCCCGCGCGACTCGCGAATGAATGTGCGCCTTCGTGCAAGCACCCCACGCAACCGAGCGCGGAGCCGAGCAAAGCGAGCGATCCAGCGAGATAGGCGCGAAGGACCATGGCCACGATCTAACGCAGCCGCCGGCTGGCTGCTACACTCGCCCAATGAGCGACATCGCAGCTCTGCTGGGGCGCGTCGTCGCCGGCAAGTTCGCGATCGAAGAGCACGTCGGCGGCGGCGCGATGGGCGAGGTCTTCCGCGCGCGACATGTCGTCCTCGACACGGCGATCGCGCTGAAGATCATGCGACCGGACATCGCGAAGGATCCGATGTTCAAGCAGCGGTTCTATCGCGAGGCGAAGGCCGCGAGCCGCCTCGATCACGCCAACTCGGTGCGCGTCATCGACTTCGGCGTCGAGCCCGACGGCCTCGTGTACCTCGCGATGGAGTTCCTCCACGGGCGCGATCTCCTCACGCTGCTGCGCGAGGAGTGGCCGATCCCCGACGCTCGCATCGTCGACCTCCTCGTGCAGACGCTCTCGGCCGTCGCCGTCGCGCACGATCTCGGCATCGTGCATCGCGACCTGAAGCCCGAGAACATCATGGTCAGCGTCGGGCACGAGGAAGACGGCGTGAAGCCGTACCACGTGAAGGTCTGCGACTTCGGCATCGCGAAGATCAACGACCCGCGCGGCTTCCAGAGCGAGAGCGGCAAGGCGCTCACCTCGAGCGGCACGCTGATCGGCACGCCCGAGTACATGTCGCCGGAGCAGGCGCGCGGCGATCCGCTGGATGCGCGCTCGGACCTCTACTCCATCGGCATCGTCCTCTATCAACTGCTCGTCGGTCGCGTGCCGTTCTCGGCGGAGAACGCGCTCGGCGTCGTGCTCAAGCAAGTCACCGACGAGCCCGTTCCTCCGACGCACGTGCGTCCTGGAGTGAACCCGCGGCTCGAGGCGATCTGCCTGCGTGCGCTCAGGAAATCGCGCGACGATCGCTATCAATCCGCGAAGGACATGCGGCGCGACCTGAAAGGCGTGTTCGGCTATCGCCCGGCGACCGCCGGCGACGACAGCGGTGCGCACCTCCCGGCCGTCGCGCCGGTCGCGCCGGGCGGCGTCGATGCGTCGAGCGCGGCGACCATCGTCTACGCCGAGGGTCACGCTCCGACCGAGCCGGGCCCGCCCGGCGACTTCTCGTCGAAGGGGACCTCCGACGGCACCGAAGTGACGCTGCCGATCCCCGTGGCGCACCGCTATCTTGGCGCGATCCTCGGCGTCGCGGCGCTGGCGCTACTGGCCGGTGCGGCCACGGTGGTGCTCGTGAGCCGAAGCGGTGATGACCGTCGCGCACCGAGCGATGCGTCGAGCACGTCGAGCGCGTCGAGCGCGTCGGCCGCGAATGGAGCCACGGCTGTAGGCGCAGCGGGTGACACCGCTGCGACGACGCCGGTCACTGCGCCGCTATCGACCGCGCCCGCCGCGGATCCGATCGCTGCGGGAGCAGGAGGTGCCAGCGCGCGAGCGGCCGCGACCGTCGCTGCGAAGCAAGGCGCCGCCGCGGTCGTGAACGCGCCGCGCGCGTCGGTGTCGTCCGCACCGGCGCCCAGTGCGAGCGCAGTCGGCGCGGCTGCGCCGCCCGTCGCCGCGTCGCCGGCCGTCGATCCTCACTACAACCCCTCGGGCGCTTACGTGGTGCTCGACGGCTTGCAGCGCGAGCGCGTGAGCGAGAGCGTCATCAAGAGCAAGATGACGGCGCTCGTCCCCAAGCTGAGCGGCTGCTACCAGAGCGCGCTCATCATGGCGGGCGCACCGGTGCCAGGATCCGCCGAGATCCACATGTCGATCGACGACAGGGGCAACGTCACCGCCATCGTCAACGCCCCGAAACACCCGCAATTTGCGAGGTGCGCGCAGGATCTGCTCGCCAACCAGAAGGTGCCCGTCTCGGCGCTCGAAGGCGGCAGCACGATGGGCGCGACGGCCACTCAGTGGCTCACGCTGCATCCGTAGCGTAGTCTTCGAACAGGCCATGCGCCCTCGCTTCGCTCTCTTCGTCGCTCTTACTTCCGGCGCTGCGTTCGCGCAGCTCGCTGCGTGCGGCAGTACCGCGCCCGATCCCGGCGGCTTCACCGTGTCGCCCGCGAAGGACGCCGGCAAGTCGAAGACCGATGCCGCGGACCCCGTCATCGACGAGCCGGACACCAGCGTGACGCCGCCCGATCCGCCCGGCGGACCAGGCCGCGTCTACGCGCACACGAACGACACGCTCTATCTCTACGAGCCCACCGGCGGCACGCTGAAGAGGATCGGCGCGTTCACGTTCGACATGCCCGCGACGAAGGCCGACATCATCGACATCGCCGTCGATCGCACCGGCAACATGTACGGCACGACGTTCAACGACTTCTTCAGCATCGACACCAGCACCGCGAAGTGCACGTGGATCTCGATCGCTGCGACGGCGGTGGACTACCCGAATGCGCTCTCGTTCGTTCCGGCGGGCACTGCGGATCCGAGCAAGGAAGCGCTCGTCGGCTACGCGACGTCGATTGGTGACAGCGTCGCCGTCACCTACGTCCAGATCGACACCACCACCGGCGCGATGACCACGCGCGGCAACCTCAACGCGTCGA
>JAXDMI010000146.1:0-2881 GCA_034666145.1 Myxococcales bacterium
TTTGATCTTCTCGATCGCCGCCTTCATGTATTTCCGCGCGAGCGTGAGGTTCTGTTTTCCGGGCGGGTAGACGTCGGTCAGCATCGGACCGAGCAAGCAGAGGATGAACGCGTTCGGGTACGCCTTGCGCACGCGCTCGTAGAGATGCGAGTAGATGCGGACGTACCGGGTCTCGCCCGGGTCATAGGTCGCGAAGTTGTTGGTCCCGACGTTCATCACGACGAGCTGCGGCGGCGCCGACGTGAAGGCCCATACGCTCTCGGGACGCGCCGGCAACGTGCGCTCGTAGAAATCGGTCATCTCGCCGATGGTCTTGCCGGACCACGCGATCGTGACGTGCTCGGCCTTGAGCTCGCGCGCCGCGATCGCGCCGTAGGTCACGTACTGGTTCTCTTCGGCGGGATTGAACGTGCAGACCGCGCCGGGTCCCTCGTTGCCGTAGCCCGCCGTGATCGAGTCGCCGATGAGCTCGATGCGACGCTCGGCGGGCGGCGGCGGCGGGAGCATCGTGCCTTGCACGTCGAAGCCGAGGAACGCCACCTCGCCGACCTTCGCTTCGGTGCGCTTGTAGATGGCGACGTCGTGCACGCCGTCGGTCAGGCCTTCGGCGAGCGCGTAGCTCTCCTTCGTGTGATCGGTCTTGATCACCGCCTTCGGCTCGCCGTCGACGATCACCTGGAACAGGTTCTTGCCGTCGTCCTTGAGACGCACGCTGATCGCTGTGCCCTTGAAGCGCGCGGCCACCGTGCTCCCGGGCCACGCGAAGCGGATGGCCGCGGGATCGGTGGTGTCGAAGCGTCCGACCAACTTCACGGGCAGCGCGGGCTCGGGATGCGCGATGCCACCCGTGGCGGTGCCGGCGGTGGCGGCACTCACGTCGGAGCCGACCGCCTTGATGACCGGCGAAGGCGCAGGCGAGCTCGGCGACTCCTGTCGCGTGCAAGCAGCGACGAAGAAGAAAGCAGACCCCACGACGAGCGCACTGCGCACGAGGGAACGCACGTCCGAATCGTAGCGGGCGATCGCCGTCGGAGTGAAATCGCCGATGCCGATCGCTCGTCGATCTTCGACGTTCAGGGATTCCGCGCTGTGATCGTCACGGCACCGGCGCGGGGCGCAACACGGACGATCGAGGTCTTCCGTAGCGCGTCGTACGACGTGGTGAGGGCATCACCCTGCACCTCGGCGGGCGCGATCTCCGAGCGAACGCGCAGGATCACCGGCACGGTCACAGCGGAGAGCGTGACCGACCAACCGGTCGCGAGCGCCTTCAGCTCGACCGTCACGCGCGGGCTCGCTGCGCCCTCGGCTTCGTGGATCTCGAACGAGGTCGGCGTCGTCGACGGCCACGCGAGGATGGTGCGCGCGCCGTGCGAATCGGTCGTACCCAGGCCGAGCAGGTCGTCGTCGATGTCGACCGGGATGATCGCGCCCTCGCGGACCCAGAGCGGCAGCTTCTGGCGATCGGTCGAGAAGTCGGCGCTCACGGTGGTGCCGCCGTCGGCGATCGCGGTCGTCCACCAGTCGTACCAACGCGCCCCGGCCGGGAGCGCGACCGTGCGCTTGCCGGTGGCGTCGATCAGCGGCGCCACGAGGAACGCGTCGCCGAGCTGCCAGCGGTAGTCGTTCGCCCACGTCTCGAGCGCGCCGACGGGACGAACGATCGACGTGCCGGCCGCGGGATCCTTCGCGCGCTGCTCGTAGGCCTGCTCGGCGAGCGACGCGAAGAACGGCACGAGCGCGTGATGGAGCGTTGCCCAGTACTTGTAGAGTACAACGGTCTCGTCGGTGTGGTCCGGAACCGCCCACGGCGCGAAGTTGCCGCGGCTGTGGATCTGCATGAACGGCGACAGCGCGGAGACCGCAGTCCAGCGCGCGAAGTTCAGCGAATCGAACGGGATCTGCGGGCCGAGCAGGTTCAGGTCGTCGCGATCGAGATACCCGCCGAGGTCCGAGCCCACCACGAGGTAGCCCGCCTGCGCGGAGCGGAACATCTCGTCGAGCGCATCGACGAGGCCGATCCAGTCACGACGATTGTCGCCCATCCAAGCGACGGGAGCGTGCTCCTTCTTCGCGTAGAAGCGCCCCTCGAACTCGTAGGACTTGTCGTAGGCGCGGACCATGGTGAGGAAGTCCGGCCCGCGCACCGAGCGACCGTAGGCGAGGTAGTCCTCGTAATAGCGCTCCGAGTAGACCTGATGAGGCTTCGGTCCCTCCGCGGTGGCGAGCGGATCGACCTTCACGTAGTTCTCGCCGAAGTCGAGCTTCCAGCCGTCGAGCCCGGCCTTCAGCACGTTGTCCTGCTGGCGATGCCACCACGCGCGCGCGCTCGGGTTGAAGAAGTCGACGGCGGCGCCCTTGCCCTTCCACCAGTTGTACGTGTCGCCGTTCTCGACGAAGTAGTTGCACGTCTGGCCCTCGGCGAGGTTCGGCGACGCGCCGGCGTAGATGTCGCCGCCGCCGTTCTCGAAGTCGAAGGACTGCTCGTTCACGAGCGACGTGATCCACACCACGATGCGCACGCCGCGTCCGTGCATGTCGCTGACGAGGCTCGGGAAGTCTCCGTAGCGCGAAGGGTTCGCGACGAACGTGTTGTATTGCGTCTCCCACGGGCTATCGAGCACGACGGTGCCGACGGGGATGCCACGGCTCTTGAAGCCGTCGACGTACGCATAGGTGTCGGCGCGATCGGAGATGTCCTTGCTGATCCACGGCTCGAACGCCCAGCGCGGCGTGTGGCCCGGTCCGGGGGCAAGCGTGGCCGACTCGGGATCGAGATCGGTGCGCACGCACGGATCGGCGGGCTTCACGGGTGGCGTGTTGCTCCCTCCGTCGCCGCAGGCCGCAAACGCGGCAGCAAAGATCGGGAAGAGCGGGAAGG
>JAXDMI010000147.1:0-22249 GCA_034666145.1 Myxococcales bacterium
CAGCGCGAGGCCTTCGACATCGCGCTCGACTGGGTCGACGGTCAGCCGAAGCTCGTGCGCGCGCTCACGAAGGATCCCGCATCGCTCGCCGACGGCATCTTCTCGCTCGAGGAGAAGAAGGGCCTCCTCTCTCGCCTCCTCACGCGCAAGCGTGACGACGACATGCCCGACGCCATGCCGATCTCCGTGAAGCCGAAGGAGCGCTCCGAAGAGGAGCGGCGCCGTATCGCGGAGACGCGAGCGCTCGTCGAAGAAGCGCTCGGCGAGTAGCGACGCAATCCCAGCGGCCGGCATCGAAGCGAGATGCTCGACCTCTACACTGCGGCTACGCCCAACGGAAAGAAGGTCCCTATCGCTCTCGCGGAGCTCGGGCTTCCGTACGAGCTGCACGTGATCGACTTCTCCAAGAAGGAGCAGAAGTCGGCGGCCTACCTCGCGATCAACCCCAACGGGAAGATCCCCGCGCTCGTCGACAGCGAGGGCGAGAACGGTGAACGCGTCGTGCTGTTCGAGTCGGGCGCGATCCTCCAGTACCTCGCCGAGCGCGCCGGCAAGCTCCTCGGCAAGGGCGCCGCCGGACGCGCCGAGGTGATGTCCTGGCTGTTCTGGCAGGTCGGCGGTCCCGGCCCCATGTTCGGTCAGGCCGGCGCCTTCGGGCGCGAGCAGCCGCCGAACCGCCCCGCGTACGAGAAGTTCCTCAACGAATCGAAGCGCCTCGCCACGGTCCTCGACGATCGCCTCGAGCATCGTCACTACATCGCCGGCGACTACTCGATTGCCGACATCGCTTGCTATCCATGGTTCGAAGGCATCACGAAGTTCGAGCCCAGCATCCTCGAGGGTCTGCCGCACGTCGAAGGCTGGATGCACCGCATGGCGAGCCGCCCGGCGGTGCAAAAAGGCATGCGCCTCGGCCGGAGCGAGTGAAGGTCGCGCTATTTTTATCGGCGGCCCGAACGAGCTAGGATGAGCGTCGTGACGGCGTGGAAGCTCGGCTCGGTCGCGGACAACGCTCGCTTCATCAAGGAGCGCGCGCAGGCACTCTCGCCGGAAGAGGGCCTCGGCATCCTCGAGGAGCTGCGCGCGATGACCTATGACGACCCCGAAGCTCCACCCCGACTTGAAAGAGTTTTTGTGCTGTCTAGCCGACCATCGCGTCCGGTTCGTCGTTCTCGGCGGTCACGTCCTCGCGACGCTCGGTAGGCCACGTTACACCGACGACCTCGACGTGCTCGTCGAGCCGACGAAAGCCAACGCGGCACGCCTCGCGAAGGCCCTCACTGGCTTCGGCTACGCGGAGCTCGGAACCCAAGCGTCCGCGCATTTCGCTCAGCCCGACCGCATGGCGACGCTCGGACGCCCGCCGGTGGCCATCGACATCCTGAGCAGCACGCCCGGCATCACGTTTCGCGACGCATGGACCGGACGACAGCGGCTCTCGATCGACGGACGGCCTATCGCGTTCCTCGGCCTCGCGGAGTTCGTGAAGACCAAGCGTGCGTGCGGTCGACCGAAGGACCTGCTCGATCTCGAGCTGCTCAGAGAAGCGGGCTTGCTGCCGGCGCGACGTAAGCGACGCTGATTGGAATCACAGCGTGTGCGTCGCCGTCATCAGGATCGGCGTCGGCGCCTGCGGCGACGGCGGCGTCTTGGTGGCTTTGGCCGGCGCGGCCTCGAGCTTCTCGATGAGCGTCGCGATGCTCTTGCGCGCCGATCCCTCGTTGGCGAGACGGAGCCGCTGCGTACCGATCAAGGAGTCGCCGACGGTCGCCGTGTACGGAGCGATCACTTCTTCGTCGAGGACGACGGCGCCCGTCGCTGCGTTCTTGATGGTGTAGCGAATCCGTGACGTCACCTTCATGTCCATGCCGAAGAACGGCTGCTTGAGGGCGATGAGCTCCGCGGTCACGACGTACTTGCCGTTGCCGCCTTCCGAGAGGAGGCCCGCCTTGCGCAGCGAGCGCACGAGCGCCCGCTTGAAGGCCGGGTTGTCGATCTGCGAGACGCCCCACATGGCGTCCGTCTTCTCGCCGCCGATGACGACGCCCACGGCGACCGTCTTCGCGAGCTCCGGGCTCGCAGGCGCCTTGATGTCGGCCGCCTTCACCGTCATGCCCTCGGCCGTTGCCCCGCTGGCGCAGCCGCCGAGGAAGAGCGAGGCGCCCACGAGAAGAGCAAGGAGACCGAAGAACGAAGATGCTTTGTTCGCCATGTGCGCCGGTCGGCCGGGCCCTCGCGGCGTTGCGCGAAATCGACCCGGAGCCGCGAAAACCAGCGCTTGGTCACGATGGCGGCATGACGGAGGAGACGGAATTCACGAACGTGACCATCGCCGCCTCCGTCGCCTCGGGTTGGTCGCGATGCGGGGCATGCCCGCATTGCGCGAGCATCACCGTCTCCACGCGGCCGGAGACCTGACGCGCGATGGCGTCCACCTGCGCGCGCGTGCCGTAGGGATCGTCCTCGCCCTGGATGACGAGGACGGGCGCCTCGATGCTCGCCAAGTACTCCTCGATGTTCCAGCTGCGGAAGCCAGGATCGAGCCACGCGTCATTCCAGCCGCGGAAGGCGCCGTCGACGTTGGCGCCGTGGTACTTCGCGAGCTTCTCGCGCAGATCGCCTGTTTCATAGGCCTCCCGGGCCTTCGCGATGCTGGCGATCGATACGTCTTCGACGAAGACGTGCGGCGCTTCGAGGACGACGCCGCGAATGCGACCGCGCTTCGTGCGAGCGTCGAGCGCTGCATGCACGAGCGCGATGGAGCCGCCGTCGGAGTGTCCGACCAGGATCGCTGAATCGATGGAGAGCTCGTCGAGGAGCCGAGGCAAGAAGTCCTTCGCCTCCTCTTGCATGTATCCGAGCGGGCGCGGGAGCGTGGCGGGAGCGGAGGCGCCGTAGCCGACGCGGCTGTAGGCCAGCGCCGCGAGACCGGTGGCCTGACCGACGCGCGCCGGGAAGTCACGCCACTGCTGCGCCGATCCCAGGCCTTCGTGGAGGAAGACGAGCGTGGGCACGCCCGGAGCGATCACCGGCTCCTCCGGAAAGTGCATCACCTCGACGCGCTTCCCGAGCACCTCGACGAACGTGGCGACGCTCATGCACGAAGCTTGAAGCGCTGGATCTTTCCCGTCGCCGTCTTCGGCAGCTCGGTCGTGAACTCGATCCAGCGCGGATACTTGTAGGGTGCAAGCTTCGCCTTCACGAAGGCCTGGAGCTCGGCGATGAGCGTCTCGCTGCCGGTCCTGCCTTCGGCGAGGACCACGAACGCGCGCGGCTTCACGAGGCCGTCCGAATCGCCGTGCCCCACCACCGCAGCCTCGAGCACCGCATCGTGCGCGGAGAGCGCACTCTCGACCTCGAAGGGCGAGACCCAGATGCCGCCCACCTTGAGCATGTCGTCGGAGCGTCCCGCGTACGTGTAGTAGCCGTCGCCGTCGCGCACGTAGCGATCGCCGGTACGCGTCCACGGTCCGTGGAAGTTGGCGAGGCTCTTCTCGCGCTGGTTCCAGTAGCCGACGCAGCTCGAAGGGCCACGTACCCAGAGCGAGCCTTCCTCGCCGTCGGGCGCGGGCTCACCGGCGTCGTCGACCAGCTTCAGATCGTAGCCGGGCACCGGTTTTCCCGAGGTCCCGTAGCGTACGTCGCCGGGGCGGTTCGAGAGGAAGATGTGCAGCATCTCGGTCGACCCGATGCCGTCGAGGATGTCGGTGCCGAAGCGCGCGCGCCATTTCTCGCCCGTGTGCTTGGGGAGCGCCTCGCCCGCGGAGATGCTGACGCGCAATGCCGGTGAGCCCTTGGCATCGGCGAGCGTGCGATCCGCGAGCATCGACGCGTAGAGCGTCGGCACGCCGCAAAAGATGGTGGGCCGATGCTTGGCGAGCGTACGCATCACCGCCGCCGGCGTGGGCCGCTCCGCCATCAGCACCGCCGTCGCTCCGACGTGGAGCGGGAACGTGAGCGCGTTGCCGAGGCCGTATGCGAAGAAGAGCTTCGCGGCGGAGAACACGATGTCGCTCTCCTTGATCCCGAGGACGCCACGTCCATAGAGCGCCGCGGTCTGCACGAGATGCGAGTGAAGATGGATCGCGCCTTTCGGAGCGCCCGTCGATCCCGACGAGTAGAGCCAGAACGCGACGTCGTCTGCGGTGGTGGGCGCCACCTCGTCCGAAGGGTCGCTCGCGGCCAGCACCGCGTCGAGCTCGAGGTACCGAACCGTGCGCGACACGCGGGTCTCGAACGGGCTCGCCCCCTCGTCATTCGCGTGCGAGCCGGCACCGACCGGGGACTTCACCACGATGACGCGCGGCGGCTTGGCCTGCTTCGCGATCGCCGGCTGCATCTTCTCGACGAGCGCGTCGCTCACGAAGAGGACGCGCGCGCGGCTGTCCTCCAGCATGAACGCGTAGTCGTCGGTGGTGAGCATCGTGTTGACGGGCACCGGAACGACGCCCGCGCGGATCGCTCCGAAGAACACCCCGGCGAAGTCGACGGTGTCGTGCAGGCAGAGCATGACGCGCTGCTCGGGCACGACGCCGAGGCCACGAATCGCGACGGCAGCCCGCGAAACGAGCTCCGCGAGCTGCGCATAGGTGGTGCTGCGGCCGTCCTCGATGAACGCGACGTTCTTGCCGCGCCCCTCCGCGACATGGCGGTCGACGAAATCGACCGCGGCGTTGTAGTGCCGGGGAACGTGCACTGTGATGCGCGCAGGTGCCTCCGAGATATCGACGCGGCTGTAGGGCGAGTCCACTGGCGAGAAGGATACGCTATGCTCGGGCCGCGATGCTGCGGAGCCCGCCCGAACCCGAATCCGAAGAGATCAGCCTCTACATCTCGACGTACTACTCGCTGCTGCGATCGTCCGGCGAGGTGCGGGTGCGTGCCTTCGAGGAAGGTCATGCGTACAGCGGCTCGAGCCTGCACGCGGGAGCGCTCGCCGAGGAGCCCGACCTCTCCGCATTCGCATATGCGGCAGCACGCCTCCCTGACGAGATGCCCGACGTCGATCTGATCATCCTCGGTCAGTCGCACGAGCTCTTCGAGGCCGCGGGCTACGACGTCCGCCAGTGGAAGATCGCGAAGACGCGCGGGCGGCGCCGTCCTCTCCGTGTCGACGGCAACGGCAAGCTCGCCGTGTTCATCGCGAGCGCGAGCGACATCGACGACCTCGTTCCGATCGTCACCGCCTACCAGATCGAGTGGAACAAGATTCATCAGCGGCTCCGTCGCGTCGCGCCCTCGCCCGAGGCGATGGTCGAGGCCACGCGCGATCAGGTCACGCTCGCCGCTGCTCTCGGCGTGACCGTCGAGGACGCGCAGAAGCTCCTCGATGCGTTCGGTCCGGCGCGGCTCGAGCGCGGCGGGCGCGCGCTCTACGATCGACCGCTCGACCTACGCGTTCGCATGCTCGCGTCGTCGTACTCGCAGTACCAGCGCGCGGCGCAGCGCTGGTGGAGCGGCATCGAGCCCGCCTACGTGAAGACCACGCAGCCGCGCAGGCCGCCCGTGTACTTCGTCTCGTCGAACACGCATGCGCTCGCGAACCTCGTGGGCGGCTATGCGCGCTCGCACGCCGACGAGATCGTGGCGTGGGCGCGCCTCCGCGATCCCGAGGGCCTCGGCGACGAGGTGGCCCGCGTTGCGGCGCTGAACGATCCGACGCAGCTCGCACCGCTGCTCTACTACTTGCTGCGCGGCTACATCCACTCGAGCTCGGGCACCTCCAAGATGAACGAGGTCCGCGCGTTCGAGGCGAACAACGGCCTCGTGCACCTGTCGGAGCCCGGTCACATCGACGTCGACGCGCAGATCGCCCACCTCCGCGACATGGATCCCGAGCTCCTCGACCCGCGCTTGAAGGTGCCTGGCATCGAGCGCCTCGAGAAGAGCGACGCGGTGATCGTGAACATCGACTACCCGCTGGGGATGGCGGCGTATCACCTGCTGTCGCGTCTCGGTCAGGGCGTCGGCGAGGTGCGCGGCATCTACATCATGGGCAAGGCGGCCACGCTGAACGGGCGCGTCGGCGACGTGATGCTGAGCAGCAACGTCTACGACGAGCACTCGAAGAACACGTTCCTGTTCAAGAACGCATTCACGGCGCGTGACGTCGCGCCGTATCTCCGTCACGGCAGCGTCTTCGACAACCAGAAGGCCGTCACGGTGCGGAGCGCGTTCCTCCAGAACAAGGAGTACATGGATGCGTTCTACTCGAGCGGCTACACGGTCCTCGAGATGGAAGCCGGGCCCTTCCTCGGCGCGACCTACGAGCTGGTGAACCCGCGCCGCGTCCCCACCGACGAGGTCGTGCACCTCTCGGCGCACACGCCGTTCGACGTCGGAATCGTGCACTATGCATCCGATACCCCGTACTCGAGGCGTCAGTCGCTCCTCTCGAAGAGCCTCAGCTTCTTCGGCGTCGACGCCACCTACGCGTGCGCCATCGCCATCGTCCGCCGCGTCATCGAGCTCGAAGTCGCGCGCCTCGCCTGACCCAGGGTCGTTTCGCCCGAAATGACCCTCGGTCATTTTCGCCTGACCGGACCCAGGGTCATTTGGGGGGATTGCGCCCCACCTGCAACCGCGAGGGGCTCCCGCGCGTAGTACGGTCGGCAGGGAACTTACCTTCCCTCTCGGAATCGTTGGAGAATCGCTTCTTCGAATCACGTTCCGGCGTGGTCGATCCGGCTTGCTCTGACCGTCCACACTGCTATTCCACGGCCTCGATGCTTCGCCTTACCCACCTTACCTCACTCCTTGGCTTGGCCTTTTTGGCCGCAGTCTCGGCGTCGATCGTCGGCTGTGGCGACCAGAGCTCGAACGCCGCGCCCATCATCGATTCCGTCGACGCTCCGCTCGTCGTGCGCGAGAGCAACGGCACGTACACGATCCCGGTGACGGTGCTCTTCCACGACAACGACGGCGAGGCGATCACGCGGCTGCACTATCGCCTGCCCCCGAACGTCGACGGCATGATCGACGTGCCGGTGCCCAACCCGAACGCGGAGAGCGCGCAGCTCACCATCGTGATCAAGGCGACGGACCTCGACGGCTCGCCGGCGAACGACGTCTCCGTGAAGGGCGAGAACCAGACCGACGATTCGCACTCCGCGCAGGCGCAGGACGATCGAGAACACGGTCGCGGCCAGGATCGCAATCGCGCGCGCGCGCTCGAGCTGCGCATCGTCGACGGTCGTGGCGCGGAGAGCTTGCCGCTCTCCAGCACCGTCACGTTGAACTGACCTCTAGGCGATTGGGTCGGGTAATCAGCTCAGGTAAGTTGCTCAGGTGACTGGGCCGAGCGCCTCCTCGACGAGATCGAGGCGGTCCTGGCCCCAGAACAGCTCGCGGCCGACACCGAACGTCGGGACGCCGAAGACGCCGCGCTGTGCGGCGAGCTCCGTGACGCGGCGAAGCTCGGACTTCACGGCATCGCTGTTGGCGTTCGCGATCGCGTCGCGCGCGACTTCGTCATCGGCGATGCATGATGCGAGCACCGCATCGTCGCTGATGTCGCGATCCTCGGCCCAGCAGGCCCGGAAGACGGCATCGCGATACGTAGCGCGATGCGCCTCGGGCAGCGCGAGGTAGACGCGGAGCGCACGCAGCGACTGCGCAGGGAAGCGCGTCGGAAAGCGGAACGGAACGCCGGCGTACGCGGCCCAGCGCTCGACGTCCTTCAGGATGTATTGCTGCTTCGCCTTGGAGAAGGTCGCGAGCGGCACTTCGGCGGTGCCGATCGACTTGAAGAGGCCACCGAGCAGGAGCGGGTTCCAGCTCACGCGCGCTCCCGTCCGGCGAGCGACGCCGGCGATCTGCGCGGCGCCCACGTACGCGAAGGGAGAGGAGAAGTCCCAGTAGACGTCGAGGACCTTGTCCGTGCTGGTCGGTGACGGTAACCGCGACGGCGTCGTCTCCTGTGACGGCGACCGCTCGGTGCTCTGGGCCGCGCAGCCTTCGACGAAGCGCATGCGATCCTGTCCCCAGTAGAGATGCGTTCCGTCGACCACCCAGGCCGGTACGCCGAAGATGCCGAGCGCGACGGCCTCGTCGGTGCGAGCGCGGAGGTCGTCCTTGATGGCGGGCGTATCGATGGCGTCGAGGATGCGCGCGGCATCGTGACCGCAGCTGGCGAGCACCTTCGCGACGACGGCGCGATCGCCGATGTCGGCGTTGTCGGCCCAGTACGCGTGGAAGAAGGCATCCACGACGCGGGGATCGATGCCGGTGGCGAGCGTTGCGCGCAGAGCTTCGACGGAGCGCAGCGGATGATTGGCCGGCATGGTCAGCTTCACGCCGAAGCGCTTCGCCCACCGCTGCATGTCGTTCATGTTGTGCTCCGCCTTGGCGGGCGCGAGCGTGGCGAAGAGCTTCTGCGGCGTGTCGTTGGCGCGGAACACGCCGCCGAGGAGCATCGGCCGATACGTGAGCTCTACACCCATTCGCGCAGCGAGCGCGCGCGCCTGCGTCGAGCCGAGGTACGCGTACGGACAGGTGTAGTCGAACCAGAAATCGAGGGACTTGGCGGGGAACGTGCGGCCTTTCTCGAAGGCTCGAAGCGCGTCGACCATGCGGTGGGCATACTCCCGGTGCGGGAGGTCGGCTAGCCTCGGAGGCCGTGAACATCCTCGCGTACCAGCTGACGGCGCCTCTCGCGCGTGGACCGTATGCCGATCTCGCGGCGTGGCTGCGGCAGCTCCCGAAGTGTCCGTTCACGGGCCACGTGGAGCGTGCGTTGTGGGGCGGGTTTCATGCGGATCGTCTCGGCTACGCGTTCGTCGCGGGCTACGCGGCGGCACTGTCGCGATTGCTGGAGCACGTGACGCGTCTGAATCCGACGACCGGCGGACGCCCCTTCACGGAGCGTCCGTGGCCGGCGAAGCTGAGCCTGTGCGCGACAGAGGCGGGTGGCGGTCATCCGCGCGCGATCGCGACGCGTCTCGACAAACAAGGTGGAGCGCTGGTCCTGAACGGCGAGAAGACGTTCGCGACACTCGCGCCGCTGGCCGACGAGCTGTTGGTGGTCGCCAGCCGGGGCATCGAAGCGGACGGCAAGAATCGGCTGCGCATCGTGCGCGTGAAGCCGACGGCGACTGGCGTGACGATGACCCCGCGACCGGAGACGCCGTTCACGCCGGAGATCCCGCATGCGGTGGTGCGCTTCACCAATGCGGTCGTGGAGAACGAGGACGTGCTGCCGGGTGACGGCTACGAGCAGTGGCTGAAGCCATTCCGGACCATCGAGGACACGCACGTGCTCGCGGCGACGGTCGGGTATCTCCAAGGTGCAGCGCGCACGCATGGCTTCGGACACGAGGTGATGGCGGAGCTCGTCAGCACGTCGCTGTCGCTCATCGACGTGGGCGCACGCGATCCCGACGCGCCGCTGACGCACATCGTGCTCGCGGGCGTGTTCGAAGGAACGCGACGACTGACGGCCTCTCTCGATGGAGCGTGGGAGAAGGCGGGCGCAGCCGCAGCCCAGGAGCGCGCGCGTTGGGAACGGGACCGCGCAATCTTGCAGGTCGCAGACGTCGTGCGCGGCAAGCGCACGGAGGCGGCGTGGGGGAGGCTGTCGACCCCCGTTTGACGCAGTGCCCAACCCTGGGTCGGGCGCGTCAAAAACACGAAAGCCCGGAGATCCTTCGATCGCCGGGCTCTCGCTGGGATGGGAGCTCGCTCAGCTCTTGGGGGCCGGCGAGGCGTACACGCCCGGGGCGGGAGCTGCGAACTCCCACACGAACGTGGCCTGGCCGACGCGCTTGTCGGGAGGCGTGAGGCCGAGGCCGTTGATGCTCTTCGTCACGCACTCGGCGACCGCGTCGGGCGCCGTGGTGTTCGGCTTGTCGACCGCCACGTTGACGATCTTGCCCTGCTCCGTCTCGACTTCGAACTTCACGGTGACCTTGCCGGCCGCGCCGGGGGTCGCCTTGAGGACACCGTCGTAGCAAGCACGGATGTCGTTGTTCTTCGTCTCGAGGACGGCCTTCGTGTCGTCGCGATACATCTCGGGGCTACGCGCTGCGAACGAGCAGCCCGAGAGGAGAACCGCAGAACCCGCAATCAAGAGGAGGGTCTTCATCACTTCTTCTCCGGGGCCTTCGGCGTGGGCGCCTTCGTGGTGGCGGGCGTTGCCGGCGTGGCCGGCGCTGCGGGCTTGGTGGCGGGCTTCGGCGCGGTCGGCGCCGTTCCCGGCTTCGTTCCAGCGGGCGTTCCCGGCTTCGGTGCGGTCGCATCGGCCGGCGCATCGGGAGCCTTGATGGACTCCGTCTTCGTGTCGACGACCTTCTCCTTGCCCGTCGTCGGGTCGATCTCGACCTTCTTCTGGGTCACGTCCTGCTCGACGACGAGGAACTCGACGCGACGGTTCTTCTCGCGGTTCTCCTCGGTGTCGTTCGGCGCGATCGGCTTCTCGACGCCCCAGCCCTTCGCGACCATGCGGGTCGCGTCGACGGCGTTGGTCTTCACGAGATGCGCCATGACCGCCTTCGCGCGATCATCGGACAGCGTCTTGTTGCGCTTGGCATCGCCCTCGGCAGAAGCATGGCCCTCGATGGAGAGCTTCTTCACCTGGGGGTTCTTCTTGATGACGTCCGCGATCTCGGCGAGCAGCGAGTCCGACTCGGGCTTGATGACCGCCTTGTTGACCTCGAACTGGATCTTCTCTTTGAACTCGATCTTGTTGTCGCGAAGCTCGACGCGCGGCGGCGGCTTCGGAGCCTCGACCGGCGGCGGAGGCGGCGGCGGAGGCGGGGGCGGCGGAGGCGGCGTGCCAGCAACGGCGAACGCCGAGGCGCCCGCGAACGGCGTGGTGCCGCCGCAGCCGACGAGGCCAACGAGCAGCGACGCCGCCAAAAGCGGAGTCAGGAAGCGATAACGGGAAAGCATCGTGGGACCTCGTCGTATGGAGGGACAGCCCTGTGCGACCTTAGGGAGCGTGTGTCTCGACAAGCCGTGAGACCTCACAACCCGTGGGATATACGAGTCTTTCCATCCCGTCATGCACTTTTTCCGCAGCGTTCCTCGACACTGGTGATTTCCGAAGCAATTCCGCGGAGCCACCGTTCGAGCACACGGTTTCGTTCGCGTTTGCGCATCCCGATTTCCGTGCCAGAAGGTGCGGCCATGCGACTTCCCAGCAACGCCGCGTTCCTCGCCGCTCCTCTTCTCGTCGTTCTCGCCGCGTGCACGGCGCAAGGCAGCACGACGACGGTGCAGGGACCCGGTGGAACGTCGGGCAACCCCGTGTTCCCGCCGGCCACGGACGGCACGGGCGACGGCGGAACGACGACGGACACGGGCACCACCGACTACGCCGCGCTCTTCGGACCGCCGGCATCCACCGACGCGACGCCGAACGCGCTCAACGGTCTCTGGGCGGGGAAGTCCGGCTACTCGAGCGCCGACACGCGCTTGAAGTTCAGCGGCTCGTCGATCGTCATCGCGCTGAAGTGCGGGCTCACGGCGATCGGTATCGACGTCGTCGCGCGCGTCACGGCGAGCTCGATCAAGACGCTCGAGAGCAAGACGTACACGCCTCCTACGACGAGCACCGGCCAGAGCGGCACGAAGCCGTCGTCGAGCTGCGCGATCAGCGTCACGCCGCTCGAGGTCCCGCGTTGCACGTCCACCACCGACACCGACGCGAGCTACGAGTCGTCGAGCCTGACCAACGGTTGCTTCTTCCTCTCCGGAACGAGCCTGACCTTCTACGACTCGTCGGCGCTCGCCGGCAGCGCGACGCTCACCAAGCTGAGCGACTGATCGCGGCCACCGACGTCGAGCATCACTCGACGATCATTCGGTCGCCCGCGCCGCGTCCGAAGGTCTCGGGCGAGTACATCTCCTCGGCCTTCGGCGGCGGCACCACGTACACGCCGGGCGTCGTCGCCTTCGCGACGTACGTGTAATCCCAGACGCCGTCGTAGAGCAGCGAGGCGAATGCCTCGACACGCTCGTCGCGCATGTTCTGGTGCTCGTACCAGGTGCGGTTCCAGTACCAGTAGCGTCCCGACTTCGCCTGCGCGGCCTCCGCCTTCGGGTCCTTCGGGATCTCGCCGGTCACGGCGAGCGCGGGATTGAGCGCCTCGAGGCCCGCGGGGATCGGGTCGACGAGCGCGACGTGGTAGCGACGCGACTGCGCCACCATCGACACGCGCACGCGCACCTTCGAGCCCGCCTTCACGCGCCAGGTACCGTCGGGATCGCGCTTCACGTCGCTCGCCTGCTCGGCGCCCTCGTACGTGCGTGACACGACGAAGCCCTGATCGGTCGGCGGCAGCTTGAGGTCGGTCGGCGCGTATTGCATTCCGACCCGGTAATACAGGCGTCCCGGGCCATCCTTGCCGATGACGAGGTCCTGCTGCTTGCCGCCCTTGAGGCTCGCTTCGCCGGCGAGCCACTGCATCGGGATCTTCACGTCGCTGTACTCGGTGGTGCGTCCCTTGAACTGGTGCTGTCCGGCGAAGCGATCGCCGAGCCAGATGCGCGCCACGAAGTCGGGCGTCACCTTCTCGTAGGTGTTGAAGTAGCGATCGAGCGCGAGCAGCACGAACGCGTTCTCGTTCGTGTTGTGCCAGCGACCTTCCTTGCGATGCGCGAGGAGCCCCTTCACGAGCTTCGGGATGACGGTGTTGTCCTTCTGGTCGCCGATCATCGACTCGAGCAGCACGCCGTCGGCGCGCCGATCGGAATGGAGCAGCACCCAGTCCGAGTCCTTGTAGCCGCTCACGAAGTGCGCGTTGCCCGCGGTCTCGGTGACGCGGTTGCCGACATGACGACGGATGGCGTCGTTCTCCGCGGTCGATGCCGCATCGCCCGAGATGGTCGGCCAGATCCAGCCCACCGCCTCGATGGGCAGCTTGTCGACGCCGCCAGCCTCGTTCATGAGGCGCTTCGCGCGCGCGGGATCGGCGTCGTTCATCTTCTTGCGAACGAAGAGCGCGTAGCCGATGAGGGAGCGCCGTGCGTCCTCGCCGTACCAAGAGGGGATGTACGACTCGACGTTGCGCAGATACGTCTGCGCGCGACGCATCATGTCGTCGTCCGGCTTGTAGCCCTTGTCCTTCGCGCGCACGAGCGCGTGCGCGACGTGGATCGAGAGGTACGGCCACGGGTTCTCCTGCCAGAAGCCCCAGCCGCCGTTGTAGTTCTGATGGCGCTTCAGCTTCTCGAAGTCGGTCTTCATCGACTGCTCGAGCGCCGCGGGTGAGGGCATGCCCTCGGCCTTGAAGGCCTGGAGCACGTCGCGCAGCGCCGCGATGGCGATGACGCGCGACGCGATCTGCTCGTTGCATTCGAACGGGTACCTCACGAGATAGAGGAGCGCATCGGTGAGCGCCTGCACCTGCGTGGAGCTCGTCGTGATCTCGAGGCCGCCGAACTGCGGAAACACGCCGGGCGGCATCTTCACCGGCTGCGCGATCGCGCCTTCATCGATCTCGCCGTACGTCGCGAAGGCCTCGGTGGTGGCCGGCGTGTAGACGGGGAGCTCGACCTGGCTCGCGTCCGAGAAGCCGCCCGATGCGATGCCGATCTGGAAGCGCGCCGTACCGGGCTTCATCGTGCCGGCGTTGAAGCGGACCTCGACGCGGTCATTGGCCGCGATCTTCACGCGCTTCGCGCTCGGCTCCTCGATGGTGGCGTTCGTAGCGCGCGCCACGACGCCGACCTCGACCGGTGCATCGGTCTGGTTCTGCACGATGACGGGCAGCTCGAACTTGTCACCGAAGTTCAGGAACCGCGGCGCGGACGGCCGCGCCATCACGGGCAAGCGCGCGGTCAGCGTCGACTCGCCGGCGCCGAAGCTGCGATCGCCCGAAGCGACGAGCGCCATCACGCGATAGCGCGTGAGGTTGTCGGGCAGCTTGATCGGGACGGTGGCATGTCCCTGCGCATCGGTCTTCACGCGCGGCGCGAAGAGCGCGAGCGCGGAGAAATCGGCGCGAACCTGGATGGGCGTCGTGGTGTCGCCGACCACGGACGACTCGCCGGACTTGGCGTCCTTCGACGACTCCTTCTTCTCCATCATGTCGAGGTTCGCCTCGAGGCTCACCGGCTGCGCGGCCGACGTCGCCGTCGGTGATGGCGCCGAGCGAGCCATCGCCTTCTGCGGAGGCGCGCCACCGGCGAGCCGTCCTTGGCCGCTCCCGAAACCGCCGCCGCCGGGCGCGAAGTCCTCGCGCGCCGAGACCTGCCGCAGCTTCGCGAGATCGGGATCGGCGAGCAGCACGCGGTCGCGCACCATGATCTCGTGCACGTCGGTGCCGCGCGGCGAGTAGAAGACCGCGACGGGGTCGGGCGTCTTGTAGCCGGAGAGCGCGAGCACTGCTTCGTCGACGACGATGACCGCGACCTGCGCCCCGGCGGCGCCGCGGCCATCGGGGTTCTTCACGTCGACGTCGATCTGCGTCGAGCCGCCGGGCTCGAGCGCGAGCTTCTTGGCAGCGACGTTGACGCCGAGCGTCCGTCCCGACGGAACGATCTTCACACTGGCGGCGCTCGATGCGAACGCGGGTCTCTTCGCGAGCTTCGGATCCGGCGTACCCGTGGCGTCGTCGCGGACGTTGGCGCCCACGAGATCGACGCGTATCTCCGCGTTGGGGACGAGCGTGTCTTCGAGCTTCAGCTTGATGGCCTGCGACGCCGTCTTCATCGTGAAGCGCTCGACGTGGACGATGCCCTGCCGGCGCACCGTGAGCAGGCCTTCCGCGGGCACGAACGGCGCGATGACGAGCACCTCGGCGAGCTCGCCCGGCTTGTACTCCTTCTTGTCGGGCACGATGGTGACGCGGTCGCCGCCCAGGCTCTTCTCCTTCGGCAGGTCCGCGCCCATCACGTAGATCTGCGTCGCGGTCTGGCTCTTGCGGCCGTGATCGTCCTTCACGATCGCGGTCACGCGATAGCTGCCTCCCTGCGCGGTCTTGAAGGAGCAGCGCACGACGTCGGTCGGCGTGGCAGCAGTGCTCGTGACCTCGCACGTCTGCGGATCGAGCTCCTTCTCGACGTACTCGCTGCCCTGCTGCTCCCAGTCGATGCGCGCGGCCTTCACGGAGATGGCGCGCCCGGCAACGAGCTTGCCGTCGACGTCGGACGCGAGCATGTCGAGATCGATGTTCTCGCCGGCGCGGATGAAGCTCTTCGCGAGCCGTAGGCCCACGTAGTAGTCGGCGGGGTGCACGAGCATCGTCGTGCGCCCGGCCCACTGCTGGCGGTTCACGTCCTCGACCTCGGCGATCATGTCGAGGCTCATCGGATACGACGGCTCGAGCGCATCGAAGTCGACGCGCAGGCGATGGATGCCCTGCGGATTCGTGTGCGACGTCCACGTCTCGGTCTTCGTGGCCTCGCTGCCCGAAGGCGGCTTCGAGTGCCACGACCAGTAGAACGAGGGCTCGGGACCGAAGTGGAACTCGCTGCGATTCGGCGGCGTGAACGAGGTGGTAGAGCGCGTCACGCGCCACGAGACCGGAGCGTCGGGCAGGCCGCCGCCCGAGTAATACGCGGCGTTGACCGTGGCGGTGGCAAACTCGCCGACGAAGTGCGGGCCTTCGCTGGTCTTCGCGGTGACCTCGAACTCGGGCCGCCGGAACTCCTGGATCTGGAAGCCGTGCGAAGTGGTGGTGCCGCTGAGGCCGACGCCCTCCACCGTGAGCTCGACGCGCGCATTGCCGAGGTTGGCGTTGCCGGGCAGCTTGAACGCGAGGTCGAAGCCGCCGTTCTCGTCGACCTTCGTCGTGCCGGTGCCGATCTCGGCGTAGCGCGGATCGCGGACCTTGAACGTGACGGTCTTGCCGTTCACGTCGGGGATGGCGTCGAGATCGCCGCCGCGCGATAGGCCGGCGCGACGGAGCCAGCCCTTGAGATGGACCTCCTCGCCGGGCTTGTACATGCCGCGATCGTCGAAGACGAGCCAGCGCGCCTGGTCGCTACGTGTAGTTCGCACGTAAGCGCGCTGCCCGTAGTAGTGCTCGGACACGATGGCCGTGTCCTTGCCCTTCTTGGCGATGACGAGCTTGCCGGGCTTCTGCGTGAAGGGAACGCGCGCGAGGCCGTCTTTGTCGGTGGTAGCGGAGCCGGCATCGAGGAGCGAGAGCGTGACGCCGTCTTGCGGAGCGCCGTCGGCGAGGCGCGTGACCCAGCCCGTGACTTGATCCTGCTCGACATAGGCGTTCACGCCGAGATCGGTGGACTGCAGCCAGAGATCGAGCTCCGCGCGATGCCATCCCTTGGGCGGCGTGCGCGTCGGCTCGACGACGATGAGCACCTGTCCGAACCCAGCGTTCAGCGCGGGCCCGAGCTCGACGTTGGTCGACACGAGCTCGTCGGGCGCCTTCTTCGGCGCCAGCACCTTGTCGGAGACGAGGCGGCCCGGCGGGCTCAGCTTCCGCGGGCGCTCCCACTCTTGCGTGTAGGCTACATACTTCTCCCAGTCCTCGGGTCCCACGGCGAAGACCCGCGCGTGGAGGCCCGGCTCGTTGATGGAGTAGACGGGGTACGACTTCGGCGATGCGGGATCGAGGACCACCATGTCGCTCTCGGCGCCGAACATCGTGGGCTCCGCGCTGCCGACGTCGAAGACGAGATGCGCGTCATTGCCCATGGTCTGACCGTGGACGTCACCGATGGCGCCGCTCACGTTCACGGCGTACTTGGTGCGGCCCTTGGTGCGGCCGCTGACGGTCATCGATTGACCGTGCACCTCGACCTTCATGCCCGGGATCTCCGGGACGGCGGTGACGAGCTTCTTGTCGAAGGTCTTCAGGTCGATGGGGTTCGAGAACGTCACGTAGAACGGCTGGAGCGGTCCGCAGTGATCGCTGTACGCGCACGTCGAGCGATCGACGCGGAGCGGGCCGAAGGTCGAGAACGAAAACGACTGATCCTTCGTGGTGCGACGCGGACCCTCGGCGCTCGGCGCGCCGGCCTTGATGCGCGCCGTGAACGGCGTCGCTGCGGAGAGCTTCGCGGTGGGGCGAAACGCGATCCACCGCCCTTTTTCTGCGGCCTGGGAGAGACGCCGCACGTTGTCGTTCGCTTCGATCTCGTCGGACTCGGCGAGGCGAATCGGGACGACGCCCTTGTTGCTCGAGAGCTCGAGGCTCCCGATCAGCTCCTTGGGATCGATCTCCTGATCGAGCTCGGCGAAGAGCACGGGATCGAGCGGCTCTGAGCTCGACGCCGGGAAGGAGCGCTTCATCGTGACGGGCGGTGTCGTGAACGTCCACTGCACCGGCTTCGCGAGCGCCTGACCGTTGAGCGCCTTCGTGCTCACCGGGATCTCGACGGCGTACTCGGTCGCCATCGGGAAGCGCTTCTCGGGCGCGAACATGAGCGTCTTCGTACCGAGCCAGCGCCACTTGCCGGCGGGCTGCGGAACGAGGCTCACGGGAAGTCGCTCCTTCTCCTTCGCGAGATCGTCGACGGTGGTGATCGGCACCATCGGCTGCGAGAACGTCATCGTGAGATGCGGCGCGAGCTCGACGGGGCCAACCGGAGCCTGACGCTCGACGGTGAGCGGACCGCTCGCGACGACCGCGGGCGGCGCACCGTTCTGGCTCGGCGGCGGGAACGGCTCGTTCACCGTCTTGCCGGGACGTGGCGCGGGCAGCGACTTGTCGCGCATCGCGAAGTCCTTCGAGTCATCAGGCTCGGCCTGGAGCGCGGGGAGGCGCGCGGCCATCTTCCGCGCATCTTCCGCGCCGAGCGGCGTCGAGGGAGCCACCTTGTGCTCGGACTCCTTGTCCGCGTCCTCGTCGGCATTGCTCAGCCTGAAGCCGAGGCCGGACTTGGAGAGCTTCCAGACGAGCGGCCCTTTCGGTGTCACCTCGGCCGGCTTGGCGGGCGCGACGGCGGGCTTCTGCCCGGGACAAGCGGTCGCGAGCAGCGCGACCAGAGCGCACAGAACAGGTAGCGAAACGACGCTCGGCTTCATTCGGACCACTCCAGCTTCGATCAACGGGGCGACCGGCCGCAGCTTACGCGTGGTTCGCCGGGGGAGAAGCCCCCCTGACGCGGCCCAGGACGGCAACGACGACAGTGAGCCGCACCGAACGGAGGATTCCCGACTTTTTCGTGATGGAGTGATCGCCGAGGCGCGGCAGCGGCGATCACCAGAGGTAGATGCCGCTCGCCGCACCGAAGTTCGCCGGCCCTCTCACCGACTTCTCCACGAAGGTCCGCGTCCAGAATGCGTTGCCTGGCGCGACCATCACGATCTACCAGAACGGAATTGCACTGATTCCGTCCTTCACGGCCGCCGGAACCGGAAACGAGGTATTCGACTTCGGCCGTCGCGCTTTTACGGCAAGCGCAAGCGTGACGATCGACCAAACTGTGAACGGAGAGCCGAGCGTACGGCCACCGGATCTTACTGTCTTCCCCGTGCCGTCGGCGCTCCCTGCCCGGCTCGCTCCGACGCAGCGAGTCGTCTGCGCGACCTGCATACTCACCGACAATGTCATGCCCGGTACCACTGTGAAGGTGGAGGGCAGGATCAACGGGGGCGCCTGGACTCCACGCGGCGCCGCCGTGGCCTTGGACACCAGCACCGCAGTTACTCTCTCAACGCCGGTACTGCTGGACGAAGAGTTCCGCGTGCAGGCAGTCGCACCCGTTGGGGGATACTCGAGCCCGTGGACTGCCTATCCGGAAAAGGCCGTTCCGAGCTCGAAGCTCGCCGATCTCAAGCCGCGGATGATCCCCGATGTCTACGCCTGCCAAACGCAGGTCCAGGTCGAGAATTGCGTCGTCGGTGCCACGCTGACTACGGTGGTCAACGGTGCCGACATAGCGAGCTTCACGGCGCAATCGGCGAGCTACACGATCGGTTACACCCCGGCATTGACGGCGAATCAGAAACTCGCCGTGCGTCAAGGCTTCGGGAAGTGCGACACGAAGGAGGCCACGAGTGAGACGCTCACCGTCCTCAATGGCCCGCTCCCTGTTCCCCATCTCTTCGGGCCGCTCTGCGCCGGCGAGACCGTCATAAAATTGGGCGGCCTTTTCCCCGGCGCGAGAATCCAGATCTGGGTGAAACCGCCAGGCGGAACCGCAACTCTCTGGGCCGAGGCGATCGCGAGCAACTCGGTCGACGACTTCTACGTCTCCCCCATCGGCCCCTCCGCGGACGTCTATGCGCTCCAGGGGTTGTGCGCTCCCGTGAACTGGAGCAATCCCTCGAATACCGTGCGCACGGCATCGAGCTCGACTGCGTTGCCGGTTCCCGTGGTCGACCCAGCGTACGACTGCCAAACCTTCGTGCGCGTGTCCAATCTCGAACCTGGTACGACCGTCCGTGTCAGGTCGAAGAACTTCGGCAATGGCGGCGAGATCGGACGAGTCGACGCAGCAAGTGGCTCCCGCGTCGATATCCCGCTCGCGGCTCCCCTCGTCGCCGATGACGACATCGAGGTTCTGGTGTCCGGCTGCGGTCAGGGTGGAAACAGCGTAATCGTGACGGTCAAGGCGAGCGATCCGCCCAACCCGCCAGAGTTTGCCGAATCACCGGAGACACTGCTTGCGGCTGTGAAATTGAAGAAGCTCATCGTCGGCGCCACGGTGCAGGTCTGGGTCGACGGCATTCGCCTCGGCACTCTGCAGGCGACCGAGACTACCGCCACCGTCCCGCTCACGCGTGCCCTGAACGCAGACGACAAGGAGGTCGTCGCGCTGCAATGGATGTGCGATCCGACCGTAACCGCAAGTACGTCTTCGACGATCAAGCCATTTGCTCCGTGGCGAGTCATCGTGGCGGACGCGGGCATTCTCGCCGTTCATGCGGCGCTCTTGCCTTCGGGAAAGGTCCTGTACTTTGGTGGCGACCAGCACAATTGGCGACCACCGCCGAACAAGCGTTTCGACGCGACACGCCTCTTCGATCCCGAGACGCGACAGATCACCGTGCTCGGCTCGCCCGCATACGACGTGTTCTGTTGCGGACACGCATTCCTGACGGATGGGCGGCTTCTCATTGTGGGAGGCTCGAGCAAGACTCCTGATGAGACGCCCAACGCCGGATGGGAGGGAATCCAGTCCTGCTCGATTTTCGATTGGCAATCGAACACGTGGCAACCCGCTGCCAACCTCATGAAGGCGCGCTGGTATCCATCCGCTCTCACCTTGCACGACGGGCGAGTGCTCGCAGCAGGCGGCTACGACGGAACATGTGAGGTCTATGACGCGTCCAATAACACGTGGACGCTGCTCCCCAATTTCCTGACGGACCTGACCTATCCGCGAGTCGCGCTCTACAAGGACGATCGCGTCTTCTGTGTCACTCGCGCTCCGGGAGGCAGCACTTGCCTCGCGCTCGACGCCGCAACAGGGACGGTGAGTCCTATGCCTCCGACGTCAAACGACATCACTGACCTCAAGAACGCCGAGTATATGGCTAAGTTCAACTACAGCCTCATTCCTCTCCCCATAACGCCGTCAGCACCTTTCATGGAATTACTCGTCGTCGGACTTCAATCGACAAAGAAGCCCCTGACGATCATTCCCTCAGCGTCCACTCCGAGCTGGGTGGCGACCGCCGATCGTGCACTCCCGGCCAAAGGCCGCCTGGATTGCTGCGCGACTCTCTTGGCAGACGGAACACTCCTGCTAAGCGGTGGAAACGAGGACGACACCGACGGTACCGCAACGCAAACCTCCGAAATCTTCGATCCTGTCCTTCGATCATGGACCGCATCGGACACTGCGAACGTCCGGCGGAGATACCATTCCGAAACTCTACTCCTCCCCGACGCAAGCCTTCTATCACTGGGATCAAACAAGAACCCGCGCGGCCACAACGACAATCCGGGAGTGCCAGGCGCGGGCGTAGAGCGTGGCGCCAACGATGCCAATGAGTACCAGATCGAGGCTTTCCGCCCGAGCTATCTGACCAGAGGTGTTCGACCTATGGTGAATTTCGTGACGGCGCCCGTACCTCGCGGCGTCCCGTTTCACGTCGGCACATCTGACGCGGCCACGATCTCGACCGTTCGTCTCACTCGGCTCGGCTCATACACACACTCCGGCGACACAGATCAGCGCTGCGTCGAGCTCGCCATCCTTGCGCGTACGCCGAGCTCACTTCTCGTCTCGCCATTTCCGAGCGGTGATCTCGCTCCTCCCGGTTACTATCTGGTGTTCCTAGAGAACCTAAGCGGAAGCATTTCTGAAGGAAGGATTACTCAGGTCCTTCCATGATCAACCCCGACACGCTGACGCGCCGTGAGCTCCTGCGCCTGATCGGGGCGGCCGGTCTCGTTGTCTCATGCGGCGGAGATCGACGAGTCGACGCGGAGAAGCCAGACGCGGGCGCCGGCCCTCACCCCGCGACAGCGCTGGATCTCAGCGCATCCGTCGGTTTCCCAACGCGGGGGATGGCATTGAGTGCGGAATCGATATTCATCGCGGACCTGCTGCCGCCTGGCGTCGAGACCGACCACTCGGGAATGATCGTAGCCATACCTCGGCGCGGCGGGCCGGTACGTCCTCTCGCTACGTCACAGAGGAATCCCTACTATCTCTGTCTCGATGGCGACGTCCTCTACTGGGCGAATCTCGAAGGCGGGACACCGGAGACGTCGACCGTGCAACGACTCTCGCTCACCACGGGCACGATCGAACAGGTCGCAAGGACGAACGGCCGGGTGCTCGCCCTCTCCGCCGGCGGAGGAACCCTCGCGTACCTCGTCGATGAGCCACGAGGCGACGGCAGCATCGCGCCGGTGTTATTCATCGGATTCGGTGGAAAGACGCCGGAGGCGGTCGGCAATGCTCCGCTGACGAGCTCCGGCCCGCTCTCCTCTGCCGGAGACGCTGTCTACTGCGCTGCCATTCGGGATGGCGACCATCTCTATCAAGTATTCAAGTACGAGTCCGGCTCGACCGAAGCACGACCGGTTCTGGACGCTATCTCCCAGATCGACGTCCTCGATAGCCAGGGGATTTATGTCGGCAGTCCACTCTACGAGGCTCGCTATTTCGACGGTCGCGTCGTTTCGCTCGAGAGAAATGGAATCCCGCAAGCCATCTACAAGGAGCGACTTGGAATTAGTGGATTCAAGTCGATCTCGAACGGCATTACCCTGTTCGACCTACCGAATCAAAAATCCCAGCCACTATTCGCACTCGAGCATGCGGTCATAGCGATGACCTTCGATGATCAGGGGGTGGCTTGGCTCGAGGAAACGATCATGGCGCAGCATAGCGGCCCTCCAGCGCTCTTCTACTTTCCGTGTGCGTCCTGAATCTCGAGATC